>JASUSA010000070.1 GCA_030446305.1 Clostridiales bacterium
TTCATGGAGCCGACTATGAGATTCGAACTCACGACCCCCACCTTACCATGGTGATGCTCTACCTGCTGAGCTAAGACGGCGTATCCTTGTACATTATAAAGGATTTTAACGTATCCGTAAAGGGTTAATAGCAAAAAAGAAGGTCAAAGGCAATTGTTAGAAAATTTCAACAAACAATTGAGGAAATTGATGGCTTTGAGTTGCCTTATTCTATACTTTTAGCACTTCTTGAATTTTTTTAACCATGTCATCGGTTACCTTTTCTAGAAAGGCTGTACCGTAAGCCGCTTTTGCAGGAAGCGGGTTGCCAAGCACACCAACCTCTGTCAGACCGACAATGCCGCTTGCAAACATCTTTTTAGCTGCTTCAGCATCTAACTGCCCAACGTAGCCGGGGGCAGCCTTAGACATTTGAACTTGTTCAGGTGCTTCGGCAAGCATGACGGATGTTTCAAAAGCGCCAGCATGACCACAGCTGCCTGCAGGCAGCTGATAAGCGCTTTCAAAAGCAGCCATCAGGCCGACGAGTCCTTCAAATGAAAGCGGGCGAATGAACGTCAGCTCGGGGTGTGTCGTCTTTAATTGAGCATATATTTTTTCATCTTCAGAAAAATTACCGCCGTGGCTGGAAAAGAGAATAAACTGTTTAAAGCCATGGCGTTTCAAAGAAGTGACATAATCTTCAATAATGCCGTGGTATATTTCCGGTCTTAACGTGATGCTGCCAGCCATTGGCATATGGTGTTCTGACAGGCCGGGACGAATGATGGGTGCAATAAGGGCATTGCCAAGTTTTTCGGCCACGAGCAACGCCATCGCTTCTCCTAAAATAGGGTCTGTTGATTCAGAGAGGTGATAGCCGTGCTGCTCAATTGAAGCTGTGCAAATAATGACAGTGTCGGCTCCTGCATCAATTTTTGAGCGTACCGTTGGCCAGTTCATATATTCCATCATATAGTCAAATTTTTTCATCTTCATAACCCCTTTCGCAAACAGCAGCAGAATAATGCGTACACTTCATTATCCAATGCAGTGATCGCATCTCAAATGTATGTTATCGTTATTATATAATAAATGTAGAGAATACAAAAGAAACATACTTGCAGAAGTTGTATCGTTTTCAGTAGGACTTTACGTCATCATGTGTTTCAAGATGAGACCTATTAATATCGAAACAGCGTAAGCAGAGGCGAAAATAAAGAAGATCTTCACTGAATTGACAAAAGTAAAAGCTTTTGAAGGTGATTGAACAAATGCCTTCATAAGCGGTACGGTAAAGTACCCTGTTACGAGAACGATGAAAGCAGAGAGCGGCAATATGCGAAAGATCATAAGCAGCAGCAGAAAGACGTAAGCAGTGTAAAAGAGAAACTTGTAAAGCTTTAGTGCCTTGTCGCGTCCGATCATAACGGGAAGCGTATAGCGGCCATTGACAATGTCTTCATCGGCATCACAGAGATTATTTGAAAGCATGATATTGGCAATTAAACAGGCAAGCGGCAATCCAACAGCAATGAATTGCAAGACCAATTGCAGATTTATGACGAGCGATAGCATGGGACTATGAAAGTTCGCCTTTAAGATGTCATCAATGGGAATCATTGAAAAGCCAGCAATTATGGGGATGAGCAACCCCATGAATAGGCCGCTGAACATTTCGCCGAATGGGGTTCTTGAAATGGGAAGCGGTCCCATTGAATAACTGACGGCGACAATAAAGGAAACTGCGCCGAGCAGAAAAATCAGCCAGTGCGATACGAGTACAAGGGCAATGCCGGCAATAACGGCTACAAGTGCAAAGGCGATCAGCAGGCGTCGGCTAAAGGCTGCGGACAGTCTGCCTGCTGTGATGGGATTGTGTTCATCATAATGATAGCCTTGCTTTAAAACGGCTTTTTTTGCATCAAAATAATTGTTGAGACCGGTTGTCGTCATATCAATGAAGATGAGCGAAACCAAAAGCAGGATAAAATTAAGCGGTTTTAATGAAAAACCAATCAGGAGGGCATAAAATATACCTGTGAACATTGGCAGAACACTTGCAAGTTTTGTTCGGATTTCTACCAATTCTAAGACGTTTTTTAGCAATTTAACAAATGCTCCTTTCAAAAAAAATACCAAATAACAGATTATTTTCAAAAAGGACTTGAAAATGTTTTTGTTTTGGTTTATAATCAGAAAATATTAAACCTGTATACAGTATAACTTCAGGGGATAATTAAATACAAAGGCAATGGCGTCTTCAGTGGGAGCAAATGTGCTCCTTATTGATGACGCCTTTTTATTTTAATACACGTTGCACAAGACTTCAAACAATAAATTCAAATTGTCTTTGTATGGAATAATGCTCTTTGGTTATAGCATCGCTCAAAGGTTTTGCCCGAAAGCGCTGCTGCGTACAGATAACCATATCCCGAATCGTCTTTGGACGTTCTCGAACGGATGACAGCTTTGAAACTGACAGGAATAGCGCCTTTGTCGAGGACGACGAACGTCGGTTGGGGATAGGACTTCATTATAGCAATTGATGTAACTGTGAATTTTTAGACGGAAATGTTCGTAAGCCACTAGCCAAAGAGTGGTGTTGACATCTCTGGCTGAGAATTCATTCAGCACAGGTCGGTGACAATGTTTAAAATTAGTGCTTGACGCAGCAAAAGACAAAAGGTAAGCTATGCACAAAGAAGCGCTGCGATAAGGCGTACAGTTTAAAGCAAATATTGTCGGCGATGCAGAATCAATATGAAGAAGGAGGCATTTGCAGGCTAATTCAGAAAATTTGGAGGCGCTATGAAATTTATATCCGATGAAAAAAAAGAATTAATGGATCTCATTGAAGCATTAGATGTAGAATTGATCCACTTGCAGTTTACTGATATTATCGGCATTCCAAAGAATGTTACCATCATGGCTCATCAGCTCAACAAAGTGCTGGAGGGTGGGATTACCTTTGACGGATCCAGTATAGATGGCTTTGTGAGGGTTGAAGAATCAGATATGTACCTTAGACCGGACATCAGCACTTTTAACGTTTTTCCATGGACCTCTTCCCCAAAAGAAGCCAGAATGATATGCGATGTCTACAATATGGACGGTACGCCTTTTGAAGGCTGTCCAAGGTATATTTTAAAACAGGCTGTCAAGGAGTCGGAAGCGTTGGGGTATACGATGAACGTCGGTCCCGAATGTGAATTTTTTCTCTTTCATACGGATTCAAACGGCGTCCCTTCACTTGAAGTCCATGATCAGGCGGGCTATTTTGACCTAGCGCCAATGGACATGGGCGGCAATGCGCGAAATGATATTTCACTTACTTTAAAGCAGATGGGCTTTAAGATTGAGGCCTCTCATCACGAGGTTGCACCAGGTCAGCATGAAATTGATTTTGAATACGCAGATGCATTAAAAACAGCAGATAATATTATGACTTTTAAAATGGTTGTGAGAATTATTGCACAGAGACATGGTTTGCATGCGACGTTTATGCCAAAACCGCACATTGGCATTAGCGGTTCAGGGATGCATCTCAATATCTCACTTTCCAATCCAAATGGGACGAATGCTTTTTATGACCCGAAGGATGAACTGCAAATGTCGTCAACGGCCTATCATTTCTTAGGGGGATTGTTAACGCATGCCAAAGCGTTTACGGCCTTGACCAATCCGACAGTGAATTCTTATAAACGCCTCGTTCCGGGCTATGAAGCACCGATACTCATTGCATGGTCACTTTCAAACCGAAGTCCACTCATACGAGTTCCTTCTGGAAGAGGTGAATCCACGCGACTGGAGCTTCGCAGTCCAGACCCCAGCGCCAATCCGTATTTGGCACTGGCTGCAACATTGAAAGCTGGCCTTGATGGCATAAAGAATACAATAGAGCCGCCGGCACAGATTTCAAACAATTTATATGAATACTCAGACACAGAGATAGATGAACTGAATATTGAAAGATTGCCTTCGAACTTGTATGAAGCGCTGAAAGAGTTTTCGCAGAGCGCTATGATGCGAGAAGCTGTAGGAGACCACGCCTTCAAACGTTACAAAGAAGCTGCAATGTACGAATGGACCGAATACTCTAAATACGTGTCTCAGTGGGAACTGAACAGGTATTTAAGAAAATTCTAAGCTATGAAAGCTGTTAGATCGAAGATACTCATCGTTGAACAACAGGTGTCCATTCGCACCAAAATTTGTACGTGGCTGTCTCAAGAAGGATATGCAATCTTTGAATGTAAAGACGCATTCAAAACACTCCGACTTGCAAGACAAATCCTGCCTGATTTGATTTTGCTGGATACGAGTATTAGGGGGATTAATACAAAACAGTTGATCGAGATTATAGAGACAGATCAACTTTCTAAGGTCGTCTTAACTGCGGAGAGCATCAATGATGACTTTATGCAGTTGCTTGACGAAACGACGTTAAAAAAGTTCGTCAAAAAACCCATTGACCGCAATGACATGATGCAAGTCGTCAGCACGTCACTGGTCGCAATCAATGAAGCCAAAAAAGCGAAGTCACAAAGAGACCGGGAATTAACCGACAGCGCAAAAGCGGCTGCGATTGTGAAAGCAAAAGAACTGATTATGAGTAAGTGGAATCTTACAGAGGATCAAGCTTACGCATATCTCAGAAAGAAAAGCATGAATTACAGCGTACCGATCGAGTACATTGCCAAAGCTGTAATCAAAAAATATCAACCCAAACCTTAAACCATTTTAACCAAGAGAGAAATTAAAACAAAACCTCAAATATTTATTAATTACAAAACCTCAAACTTTTTTAGATGTTAATCACATCTACTCCTTAACCCTAAAATAAAAAGGCCATAAACCATCTGCTATTGGTTTATGGCCTTTTTAATAATATTATTCCAAGTAGAAGACTAATTGTCCAAAGCCGCCGAATATTGTATGATGGAAATATGAGACATATGTATTCGGCAACGGCATCTTGGCATGTGATTGTCGAATACCGTTAAGTTATGGAGGTAGAAGTGAAATCGTTTAAAAATTTACTGCTGATTACACTCGGCACATTTATTGTCAGTCTTGGTATTACATTCTTTTTGATTCCTGCAAAACTGGCATCAGGTGGTGTTACCGGATTGGCGATTGTCATACAAAGCGTCTTGCCAAATATTCCAATTGGGGCTATTTTACTGGTGCTCAATGTATTGCTTTACGTCATTGGTTTTATTGCAATCGGGCCAGATTTTGGCGCAAAGACGATTTATGCCAGTTTTTTACTGACGGGTTTAATATCTGTACTGGATGCTGTATTTAAACTCACTGGACCACTGGTACCAGATCCAATAGTCAATCTGATTATGGGGGTGCTGATTTCAGGGGTTGGCTTAGGGATCGTCTTTAATCAAAATGCGTCAACAGGCGGAACGGATATTATTGCAAAAGTGCTGAATAAGCGCTTTGGTACTGACATGGGTAGAGCGCTGTTGATGGCAGATCTCATCGTCGTGGTTCTCGCTAGCTTTGTTTTGGGGATCGAACTTGGAATCTATGCACTCCTTGGCGTCGTCTTTAACGGTTATATTATTGACAACATGATCGAAGGGCTTCGCATGAAGGTCAGCGTATCCATTATTTCTCTGAAATCAGAGGAAATTAAACGCTTTATCGTGGAAGACATCGGCAGAGGGGCTACGATTTATACAGCAAAAGGTGCTTACACATCGGATGAAAAAGAAATCATTACATCTGTTATGGACCGCAAGGAATTTATTCGGCTCAAAGTTTTTGTTAAAGAGTATGATCCGGAGGCATTTATTATGATTTCAAATGTCAGAGAAGTACTCGGAGAAGGTTTTTTCTAAAGGTGATAAAGAAGCAGGTGAACATCGACTTCCGGTTATTAAGGGCGAGGTAGATCCGATAAAGTGGCCTATTGAAAGCAAATAAACGACCGACAGAAGTGCTGAAACGAGAAGTCAAGACGAGAAGTCAAGACGAGAAGCCGAGACAAGAAGAACCGAGACAAGAAGAACCGAGACAAGAAGAACTGAGACAAGAAAAACTGAGGCGTGATGATATGAGGATGGGCCGAGTGACGCAACAAAAATGAAAGGAGGCGTCACATGGCAAATGTGAACCTAAAGGACATTACCAAAATATATCCGGGAAATTACAAAGCCGTCGATCACATTAGCCTAGAAATTCACGATCGCGAGTTTATGGTGCTTGTGGGGCCTTCGGGATGTGGTAAGACGACAACACTGCGAATGATTGCGGGACTTGAATCCATCACTGACGGGCAGCTGTTAATAGATGGCGAAACAGTCAATGACGTTGCATCGAAGGATCGCAATGTCGCCATGGTCTTTCAGAATTATGCTCTTTTTCCGCATATGACGATTTATGAAAACATCGCTTTCGGACTTAAGCGGCACAAAATGCCCGATACAATGATCAAGCAGGCCATCAAACGGGCAGCAGAGGTACTTAACATTGAAGAACTGCTGGATCGAAAACCCGATCAGCTTTCGGGAGGCCAAAAACAGCGCGTTGCACTTGGACGGGCAATGGTGATGAAACCATCCGTTTTTTTAATGGATGAGCCGCTTTCAAATCTCGATGCCAAATTACGTGTTCAGATGCGAACTGAACTGATCAAATTACATCAGGAGCTCAATGCGACATTTATCTATGTGACACACGATCAAACAGAAGCAATGACAATGGGGACGCGTATTTGCGTTATGCGAAACGGCATTATCCAGCAAGTGGATCATCCCAAGGCGATCTATGACCATCCTGCGAACGCCTTTGTCGCCAGCTTTATTGGAACGCCGCAAATTAACCTTTTAGCGGCAACGCTGAAACGCGATGAACGATCAGATTTTTTGGTCATGGATGGCTTGCGCTTGCATTTGCCGAAGCGGTTAACAGGTTTAGAGGCCTACTTGGGAAAAGCAGTAACCGTGGGTATAAGACCGGAGGCGATTACTCTTTCCAGTAAAGGCGAGCATTCTGATTTTAAAATTGAAGTGATAGAGATGCTTGGTAGTGATATGAATGTTCACTTGGTACACGAACAACTGACCGTTGTTGCGAAGCTGCCGGCGAGCAGTCATTATGAAAAGGGCATGCAATATTGTTTGGAGATTGATCCGACCTCTATTCATCTCTTTGACCCAGTGACGGGAATATCAATTAAACAAATAACATAGGCAACATGTCAAAACAGCAATAGCGCGCAGTTGAGGCATCTTGGGCATATGACATCATTTTAGGAGGCGTTATGAATTGGTTTAAAGAAAAAAGACGTGTCATGATACTGGTCTTCTTTTGCTGCATCTTATGGGGTAGCGCATTCCCCGTACTCAAACTCAGTTATGCAGATTTGCATATGACGGCAAGTGACTTTAATGTCAAAATACTCTTTGCAGGCATTCGTTTTACCATGGCATCGGGCATTTTGTTCATCTTTTCAAAAGTGGTGCTGAAATTGGATATGCGTATAGATTTTAAATCATTTCGGATGCTGTTGGTTTTAGGACTTTTCAATACGACATTGCTTTACTTTTTCTTTTATAATGGACTGGCCAATACCTCAGGAATCAAGGCATCTATTCTGCAGAGCTTGAATGCGTTTATTATTGTAGTGCTGTCACACTTTATTTATAAGGACGATCATATTAATCGCGGGAAAGTGCTGGGCATCATCTTTGGCTTTTTAGGCATTGTCATTGTCAATATTGATCAAGGCTTTGGCGGGTTTAATTTTACGTTGTACGGTGAAGGGTTTATGGTTCTCTCGGGGTTGTCAAGCGCGATTGGTACGCTGCTGGCGAAGCGGGCAGGGCAATACATGCATCCTTTTAAAGTAACGGCATGGCAAATGCTGATTGGTGCAATGATTTTGCTGACGTATGGCTTAACGCAGGCGGAGATGAGCAGCCTTCAGTTTACACCATTTTCAGGCGGGTTACTCGTTTATCTTTCGTTTTTATCGGCAACAGCCTTTGGCCTCTGGTTTACACTGCTCAAATTCAATAAAGCAGGTGAAATAGCAATCTTTCGTTTTATGATCCCAGTGGCCGGCAGCTTGCTGACCGCACTGCTGGTACCGGGTGAGCACTTTAACTTATCCATTGTGCTTGGACTCATCAGCGTCAGTGTAGGGATTTATTTTGTTAACAAGACGCGTGCGGCAATTAGTGAATCCGATGCTGATTAAAAACTGACGACAATTGTCTCTCTAATGATTGCGTGGACAGTATGCTGTGAAATATAGATGACGATCAATCTATCAATCAATATTGTGAAAAAATTGTTTAGATTTCATCAAAATATGGGTATATGTTATTTTGAATGCAGGGGGTTGCATACAGGTAATCATAATGAGCAGGCTTTTGTCAGAAATGGAGGGTTAAAATGTCAGAGTGTAAGAATTTAGCAGGATGTTCTTTTGTCAACTGTTGTGAAGAGTATAAAAAGACGACAGGGGTAAACGGCTTTATTAACATGTATTGCAGAGGTGCCAGAATGGAAGAGTGCGTTCGGCTGAGACTTTGTGATACCGTTGGCAAACAAGTCGTTCCGAAAAATATGATGCCCAATGGCTACCCACTCCCGGGCACCACAAAAGAGGGATGGTCAAAAGAGGCGGTATCGCCAAAACAATATATAGATAAATAGAGGATCTAAAGCAAAGCCCTAAGTGAACACGCATTGATGAAATGCTGTGCGCAAAGGGCTTATTTTTATGAATCAAAGCGTCACGAACAGTGAAACAGAATAATACCATTTGAAACAAATTGTTTTTTATATCCTTAAAAACGCCTGAAAACAGCTATTTTCAGGCGTTTTTCAATTGGCATGCTAATTGCACAAAGGTAAGGTATACAAAATATGATAACTGGAGGCGAAAAACTTGAATTTTAAAAATGTAGGTGCATTGGCAGGTGTCAAAGTATTGGACTTAACCAGAGTTTTGGCAGGCCCTTATTGTACAATGATGCTGGCGGATTTTGGCGCAGAAGTCATTAAAATTGAAAAACCCATATCTGGTGATGATACACGACAGTTTGGGCCATTTAAAAATGGTGAAAGCTTATATTATGCAAATATCAACCGCAATAAAAAGGGTATCACACTGAATTTGAAAGCCAAGCAAGGTAAGGCGCTTTTTTTAGAAATGGTAAAGCAAGCAGATGTGGTCGTTGAAAATTTTAGACCGGGTGTAATGGAACGGCTTGGGCTTGGCTATGAAGTGTTGGAAGAGGTCAATGACAAAATTATTTATGCAGCAGTATCCGGCTTTGGTTCCTATGGGCCTTATGCATCACGGCCGGGCTACGATATTATCGCGCAGGCCATGAGTGGGCTGATGAGTATCACAGGTGAAGAAAATGGCAGTCCGACGCGTGTCGGCAATGCTATGGGGGATGTTCTCGGTGGTCTTAATCTTACCATTGGCATACTGGCCGCCCTTCATGCCCGCAATATAATTGGCAAGGGTCAGCGCGTGGATGTATCACTGGTGGATTCGGCGGTCGCATCATTGGAGACCATGACACAGCGTTATTTTGCTTCCGGCAAGGTACCGCCGCTTATGGGCAATCGCTATGCGGCAGCATACCCTTATGACTCTTTTAAAGCCAAAGACGGTCAATTTGTCATTGGCTGCGGCAATGATAAGCTCTACAACCTGCTATGTCAAAAAGTATTGAAACGTGAAGACTTAATGACGGATGAACGTTTTAATACCAATGAAAAGCGTTGTACGCATCATCAGGCATTGAAAAGAGAAATAGAGGAATGGTCGTCAAAAGTGACCATTGACGAAGCGGTTGATACCATTTTAACAGCCGGTGTTCCGGCAGCGCCAATTCTCAATATGGCGAAATTAACAAATGACCCGCACATCGTAGGCGCACGTGAAATGTTTGTCAAATCGAAGCATCCCAAAATTGGCAACATGCTAATCAACGGCAATCCTGTTAAGCTGATGACAACGCGCCCGATCATTGATAAACCCGCACCGGCATTGGGACAATACAATACGGATGTTTACAGCAGCATGCTCGGTCTGGATGCCGATAAAATTGCAGCACTGAAAACAGAAGGCATTATTTGATCAAAAGAGAATGGAGAAAACCATGATAGGAATGAAAGATGTCAGCATAACAGAAGTAGGCCCAAGAGACGGATTTCAAAACATTAAAACCTTTATTGAAACAGAGGACAAGCTTGAAATTATTCGCCGAATGATTGACAGCGGCGTCAAGCACCTCGAAGTGACTTCTTTTGTGCATCCAAAATGGGTGCCGCAAATGCGTGATGCAGAAACGGTAGTCAGCAGTATTCGCACATATGCCGCAGCAAAGGATCTTGAACTCATTGCGCTGGTGCCCAACAAATTCGGTGCATTAAAAGCAAAAGCCGCAGGCGTGGATGCCATTACTTACGTTATTTCTGTCAGCGAAGCGCACAATAAAGCAAATGTTAACAGAACCATTGACGAATCATTTGAAGCATTTGAAGGCATTGCCGGTGAAATGGGCAAAGTAAAAATCAGGTTGGCACTGGCAACAACTTTTGGCTGTCCATTTAATGAAGTGGTTCCCGTTGAGCGCATTGTTTCAATTGCCGAGCGAGGACTCCGTGCAGGTGCAGATAAAGTCATCCTGGCAGATACCATTGGGGTAGCAGATCCAATGAAAGTTGAACGGATTTTAAAAGCCGTAACAGCGCAAATCGATCCATCGAAGCTCATCGTACACTTCCACGACACTAGGGGAATGGCGCTTGCCAACACACTGGTAGCACTCAATGCCGGTATACGAAACTTTGAAGCGGCGTCCGGCGGACTGGGCGGCTGTCCATTTGCGCCGGGAGCGGCGGGGAATGTGGCGATGGAAGACCTTTTGAACATGCTTCATGCCATGGGGTATCAGACGTCCATTTCGCCTGAGGGGATTGCACACGTCGTCGAAGCCATTGCGCAAAAAGTCGATGCACCTATTATCAGTCATATGTCAAAGCTGAGCAGCTGTGATATGGCAGCGGAGGGAACTTGCAATGGCTGATGGACGGCGAATCCATATTATCACGGGTCATTATGGGAGCGGCAAAACGGAATTTTCAGTTAATTATGCACTGAAACTTGCAGAAAAGTGTGAACGCGTTGCCATTATTGATCTCGATATTGTCAATCCTTATTTTAGATCCCGAGAAAAGCGCCAACTATTGGCATCAAAGGGTATCGAAGTTATTGGCAGCTCACTCGCAGATCAAAACAGTGCAGACATGCCGGCTGTTTCGTCACGTGCCGCGGCACCGCTTCAAGACAAGACCTGTCAAGTTGTGATCGATTTGGGCGGTGATGCCGTTGGCGCCAAAATTCTCGCCCGCTATCGCCCTTATTTTACTGAAGAAGCTTGCGATGTTTTCTGTATCGTCAATGCCAATCGGCCTGAAACACAGGATGTGAAAGGTGTCTTGATGCAGATTAAGGCCATTGAGGATATCTCCGGACTTAAAGTGACAGGCCTCGTCAACAATACGCATATGCTTCGAGAAACCACATTGAGCGACATTAAAAAAGGTAACCGTCTGGTTCGCGACGTCTCATGGATTCTCGAAATACCCGTAGTCTATACCTGTATACAGTCAACACTGATGCATCAGTGTTTGGATGTGAGCATGCATACGATGTTGGAAATGGGAATCGATACCAAGATAATGCCAATGCAGATGCATTTTAGAGAAGATTGGATGTAACGGCATATGCCAATCAATGATTATAAACGCAATTTGAATGGATATGAGGAGGATAAAATGGCGAAAGTAACATTTAATGAGGATCTATGCAAAGGTTGTGAGCTTTGCTCAACAGCTTGTCCAGTTAGTATTATTAAAATGGATAAGACGAAAATCAACGCAAAGGGCTACCATCCGGCAGCCGTCGAAGACATGGCAAAATGCTTGGGATGCGCGAACTGTGCCATGATCTGCCCGGATGTTGTCATCACAGTTGAACGATAGAAAGAGAGGATGAATAAAGCATGGAAAAAGTATTGATGAAAGGCAATGAGGCCATTGGCGCTGCTGCCATTAAAGCGGGATGCCGTTATTTTTTCGGGTACCCGATAACACCTCAAAATGAGGTGCCTGAATACATGGCAAAGGAGCTGCCGAAACACGGTGGTGTCTTTTTACAGGCGGAAAGTGAAGTAGCCGCCATTAACATGGTTTATGGGGCTGCAGGTGCAGGGGCGAGGGTTATGACATCTTCTTCATCACCAGGGTTAGCGCTAAAGCAGGAAGGGTTGACGTATATTGCCGCTTGTGAACTGCCGTGTCTGGTTGTGAACGTTGTGAGAGGTGGCCCGGGATTAGGTGGTATACAGCCTGCACAGTCGGATTATTATCAAGCGACCAGAGGTGGCGGCAACGGCGATTATAAGCTCATCGTCTTAGCGCCTGCCAGTTTGCAGGAGCTGACGGATATGGTTCAAGAGGCATTTGATCTCGCGGATTATTACCGAAATCCCGTGATGGTGCTGGCTGATGGTATGATTGGGCAAATGATGGAACCGGTGGCATTTGGCGAAATACCACAGCGGACGCTCCCAGAAAAAAACTGGGCGACGACGGGAACGGATGGCGATCGAGTACCTAATGTCATCAACTCGCTGTTTTTAGCGCCCGAAGAGCTCGAAGCCCTTAATATAAGGTTACAAGCGAAGTATCAGACGATAAAAGCCAATGAAACGCGTTGCGAAATCTATCAGCTTGAAGATGCGGAAATCGTTTTTACAGCTTATGGCACCACTGCGAGAATTGTCAAGAATGCGATTAAGGTTTTAAAAGCAGAAGGCATAAAGGCGGGGCTAATACGGCCGATGACACTTTGGCCGTTTCCTGAAGCTGCCTATCAAGCGCTTCCCGAAACCGTCAAGTGTATACTCAGTGTCGAAATGAGCTGTGGGCAGATGGTTGATGATGTTCGACTGGCAGTTGAATCCAAAGTACCCGTTGCTTTTTACGGACGGTCAGGCGGGATGATTCCAACTGTCGATGATATTGTAGCAGAAGCAAAGCAATTATTGGGGAGGTAAGGCGAATGGCAATTGTATTTGAGAAAACAAAAGGACTTTCAAATGTGGAGACACATTACTGCCCGGGTTGCACCCATGGTATCATTCATCGTCTGGTAGCAGAAGTTCTAGAAGAAATGGATGTCTTGCCGAAAGCCATTGGTGTATCACCGGTAGGCTGTTCGGTATTGGCATTTAAATATTTTAATATCGACTTTCAGGAAGCCGCACACGGTAGAGCGCCGGCAGTTGCAACGGGCATTAAACGGGTGCATCCGGATAAAGTCGTCTTTACGTATCAAGGCGATGGCGATTTGGCGTCAATTGGTACAGCAGAGATTGTTCATGCGGCACATCGCAGTGAGAACATTACGACGATCTTTGTCAACAATGCGATCTACGGCATGACGGGCGGTCAAATGGCACCGACCACGCTGCCGGGGCAGAAATCGACGACATCTCCTTTGGGGAGAGACCCGAAACATGCCGGCATGCCGCTTAAAATTTCTGAGATGTTTGCGACAATCCCGGGAACAGCCTATGTTGAGCGGGTTTCTGTACACGATCCGGTCAGTATTCGGAATGCAAAAAAAGCGATTCGCAAAGCATTTGAATACCAAGTGGCGGGCAAGGGATTTGCCATGGTAGAAGTGCTGTCGACTTGCCCGACGAATTGGGGACTCAGCCCGGTAGATTCGCTGACTTGGCTAAAGGATAATATGATTCCCTACTATCCGCTGGGTAATTACAAAACACTGGAAGAGGTGAAATAGATGCTGAATGAAAAAATCATATGTGCCGGTTTTGGTGGACAAGGTGTCATGTCCATGGGAATGCTGATTACCTATGCGGGGATGCTTGAAGGCAAACAAGTCTCGTGGCTGCCGTCCTATGGCGTGGAAATGCGCGGCGGTACAGCGAATTGCAACGTCATTGTTGCCGAAGATGCCATTGGTGCGCCGACAGTATCGAACGATGCCACAACGGCAATGGTCATGAACTTACCGTCGCTTAAAAAATTTGAAAATGATCTGCTGAAAGGTGGGAAATTGTTTATCAACAGCTCGCTGATTGATGTAAAAAGCAGTCGAGAGGATATTGACGTTTACTATATACCGGCCAATGAAATTGCCGTTAGCATCGGCAGCGGCAAAGTGGCAAATCTCGTCATGCTCGGTGCCTATGTAGCGGCAACCAATGTTGTGTCAATCGATTCCGTTAAAAAGGCGCTGCGAAAAGTATTCGGCGCATCAAAAGAAAAAATGATGCCGCTTAATGAAGCTGCACTGCAGCGCGGCTGTGATTTAGTGGGTTAAAAGCGTTTCAAAACCATTGGCAAAACCATTTTAAAGCTATTGCAACACAATGAAACATAATGAAACAAAACAAAACGTTTCGCTGAATGGTGAAACGTTTTGTTTATTACTGATGTAAGACGCATGACAATAGAGCGCAAAACGTCCATATATTGATTGGCATAAGACTTGCAGAATTTAATGATGAAACGCCAAAAAATAAAAAATAAATTTCAAAAAAGAAAAGAGGTGATCAGATGGGCATGACAATGACCCAAAAAATGCTGGCGAAAGCATGTGGCAAGTCCATCGTAAAAGCGGGCGAAATTCATGATGTCAACATCGATTTAATCATGATAACCGATGTAATGTTTCCATTCGTGCCAGATGCACTGTCCAAAATGGGCTGCATCAAACCGGCAGCGCCAGAAAAAGTATTGGTGGTTATTGACCACTATGCACCGGCGCCCAACATTGCATCTGCCAATCAGAATAAGTACAGCCGCGAGTATGTTAAGCAGTACGGTTTCAAAAGGCTTGAAAATGTTGGTATTTGTCATACGATTTTACCGGACATGGGTTATGCAGCACCGGGAGATATTATTATTGGCGCTGATTCGCATACGGTTACTTATGGCGCGGTAGGTGCCTTTTCAACGGGGCTGGGGACGACAGATATTGCAGCAGCAATAGACAAGGGACGATTGTGGATGAAGATTCCAAGTGCTGTTAGAATTGTGCTGAATGGCAAGCCAAATGCCAGTATTCAAGGCAAAGACATCATTCTGTATATACTGGGGAAACTCAGTGCTGAAGGTGCCGTGTATAAGAGTATTGAAGTAACTGGTGAAGGTCTCAAGTACCTTAGCATTGATGACCGATTTACAATTGCCAATATGTCAGTGGAAGCGGGTGCCAAGAACTGTGTCATCGAACAGGATGAAGTGACGCGAGACTATTTGAAAGCAGTTCTAAAAAGGGATTTTAACGGTATCACAGCTGATGAAGATGCTGAATACGATACCGTGCTAACTGTTGATTTGACAATGCTGACGCAGCAGGTCGCAAAACCGTCTTCGCCTGATAATGTGGTTCCGGTTGACGAAGTGGCTGGCACACAGATTGATCAAGTTTACATTGGATCGTGTACCAATGGGCGCATTTCGGATTTACGGAAAGCGGCGGCCATTTTAGAGGGCAAGAAAATTCATGAAGCGGTTCGCGTCTTTATCACGCCGGGTTCTCAGGCGGTATACCAGCAGGCGTTAGAAGAGGGGCTGATAAAGACCTTTATCGAATCGGGCGCCTTCGTCAATGGGCCATCATGCGGCGCATGTTTTGGCGGCCATTTTGGCATTATCGGTGATGATGAAGTCTGTCTGTCAACGACAAACCGCAACTTCATCGGTAGAATGGGCAGCAAAAAGGGAATGGTTTATTTGGCATCACCCATTACGGCGGCTGCTTCAGCACTGACGGGGCGTATTACAGCTATTCAAGAGACTAACTATATGAAGTCAATAGAAAAAACAAAATAATCTAAATAAAATTAAAGTTAAAAAATTGCACGACAAAAAGAAGTAGAGAAATCTACTG
>JASUSA010000014.1 GCA_030446305.1 Clostridiales bacterium
CCTCGATGTAGTTTTCTATGAGGTATTATTATATCATTATAATCTTCGGGACAAAATCACGTGTGATTACTTAAGACATTATCATATGTGAATCAGAGATTAAAGATAAAAAACGATAAAAAAGGGTTGACAATTTGCTGTGATTCGTTAAAATAGGTTTAATAACAAAATACAAAGCGTTGAGTAAGAGGAGTAGCATAACGGCAGTATTTCAGAGAGCCAATGGTCGGTGTGAATTGGTATGCGGATGTGATGTGAATGGACTTATGAGTGCAATCTGAAGTTTAGTAGGTGCGACGGGAGCTCCCGTTATAGAGCGTAGAAGTTGTTAGACTTCGGTAATGATTGAGATTGGCTAATATCTCACGCCTTAGGGTGTGAGATATTTTTAATTTCACACTAAATGGTGGCATAAACGAGAAACCTCGTCCTTTTAGATAGGACGGGGTTTATTTTTTTGAATGAAACGGGGAGAGCTGATGATGGAAATAAAGATGGGCATTGATAAAAAAGAACATGAAATCATTTTTTCAGATGCATTTTTTAATGCGATGCAAGCACTGGGCGTTCATATAACCTTTAGAATGGATCGATTTAGCGAACTGGAAACATCACCCTATACTTATTTTTCACTAAATGCAACGGTGATTCAAGATGCTTCACTGGATGCAATTGAATCGATGATTGCAGAAAGGCAATCTGACAATACATGCAGTATACCGCATCCGAATGTCGTCGGCATGATTGCCTATGAACAAGCTGCTGAATTTCTGCCTATTGAACTGGACAGTACAGCGGAAAAGGGTGTCTGTATTTTCCCCAATATCCTCTTGGCAGTACACCAAACATTGCCGGAAGCTTATCTGATGGGATTAACGAAGACGCAGTCAGCAGAAACAATCAAAATGTACGAAGGTAAAGTGAGATCAGCTATTGCGCTTTCAACGCCGATGGCGGTACAGGAAAAAGAAGGTGCTGCTTTTACGGGATACCAGCTCCACGAACACGTGACGCAAAACAAGGATGATGCAGCATACGGACATATGCTGACAAGCACCATTCACATGATCGAAGAAGGAGAGATTTTTCAGGCAGTTTTATCAAGACGCTATGATTTTTCATTTGATAATTCACCCTATACTTTTTACAGAACGGCGATGTCGCGCTATGGGATGCCCTATAATTGTTTTATTCAACCGACAAAGGCGCAGGCATTTGCGATTACATCACCTGAAATGCTCGTAGCCTACGACCATGAAATTGTGAGGACACGGCCAATAGCCGGAACGCGCCCCATTAAAAATGACGGCAAAGATGATATAAGGCGCAGTGAATTGGTTCAAGATGAAAAAGAAAATGCTGAGCACCTGATGCTGGTCGACCTCGGACGAAATGATCTGGCGAAAGTTTCAGCACCGGGAACAGTCAAACTCAATTTTTATAAAGAAGTAAAGCCCTATCACAAAGTTTACCACATGGTGTCGGAAGTCGTTGGCAAACGTGATTTTAAGAAAGTGTTTGATCCCATCAGAGCAACGTTCCCAGCCGGTACTGTAAGCGGCGCGCCGAAAATCAGGGCAATGGAGATCATTAAATCATTGGAGAATGAACCTCGAAAAGCCTATGCGGGTGCCACCTACGTCATCGACGAAAGCGGCCGTTTTACCAGCTGTATCAATATTAGGTGTGCCACATTTGAAAACGGTGTTGCTCAGATACAAGTTGGGAGCGGCATTGTCTATGACTCGATCGTCGAATCAGAGCGAAAAGAGCTTTTAAATAAAATCAGAGGTCATTTGGAAACCATGGAAAGGATGGGAAACGGACATGTATTTGCTCATTGATAATTACGATTCATTTACCTATAACTTATCAGATATGCTAAGACGGCTGAAATGTGAAGTCGAAATTCGTTATAACGATCAAGTGGATGTCGAAGATATCGAGGCGGAAAATTATGAAGCCATTATCATTTCACCGGGGCCTTCACATCCGAAGAACGCCGGCAATATTATAAAAATTATCCAAAACTTTTACAACAAAATGCCGATCTTGGGAATTTGTCTCGGCCATCAGGCCATAGGCGCAGCCATGGCAATGGAAGTTAACCGCTGTCCCAAAATTATGCATGGCAAAGTGGATCGCATTCAACATACGGACGACCAGATTTTCGAAGGTATTCCGGACGCTTTTGAAGCAGTTCGCTATCATTCACTGGTGATTGATCACAATGCATCAAGTGATGTGCTAAAGCCTATTGCACATGCGTCAAGTGACAGTGAGATTATGGCAATCAGACATATCGATTATCCTGTTTACGGTTTTCAATTTCATCCGGAATCTTATGAAACAAAAGTGGGGGAACAATTAATGACAAATTTTATCAAGATCACGGAACGTCATAACAGCGAAAAACACATAGATGCGTCTTCACATCTCAAGGCGATGTCCGAGGCGACCTTGCTTGCAGATGATGTGCTCAACTTTAGAATGCCAAAGGCAACGATCATCAAGTATTTGGAGACGATGAGAGACCGTGGTGAAACGACGGCTGAAATTGCTGGGTTTGCAAAGGCAATGAAAGCAAATGCGCTAAAGCTTTCCGGCCATTATCAACAGATTGGCGATACATGCGGCACAGGCGGCGATTGCCTTCATACTTACAATATCAGCACAGGCTGTGCCTTCGTACTGGCAGCAGCGGGCATTCCAATCGCCAAACACGGCAATCGGTCTGTTTCAAGTCTATGCGGCAGTGCCGATGTTCTTGAAGCGTTGGGTGCCAATATTGCGTTAACGCCTAATCAGGCAAATGATGTTTTAAGTGACGCCGGCATTGTCTTTCTGTTTGCACAAAAATTTCATCCTAAAATGAAAGATATTATGCCAATAAGAAAGGCAATTACTGGACCAACGGTTTTTAATATCGTTGGACCGCTTTCAAATCCTGCGCCTTTGACCCATCAAGTGATTGGCGTATACCGCGAAGACCTTATGGCGCCAATGCTGGAATCCATGAAAGACTTGGGTGTCAATGGCTGTGCAACGATCCACGGCTATGGCGGCATGGATGAATTATCCTTGGCGGGCGAGAACAAAGTTATGATTTATCGAGACGGTAAAATTCAGAAGATGATGCTTGATCCCAAACTGTATGGGTTTCCGGTTATAGACAATGAAGCCATTCGTGGCGGCGATGCCAAACACAATGCGGCAGCACTGAAAGCAGCCTTTCAAGGTCAGCATGATGCACTTGAAGTAGTGATCGCATTAAATGCCGGATTTGCACTCTATGTTTTTGAAAATGTTGAAACGCTGGAAGCGGGTTTTGAAAAAGCATTAAACCTCATTCATACAGGTGCGGCGCTCAGTACGATGAATCGCTACATCACAGCATCTCAGGCGGTGGCGCATGAATATCCTCAATAAGATTTATGAATACAAGCGCATTGCTTATCCCATTGAAAGACCCTCGTTAAAGGCAAAACTTCTGGCAAATGATGGGCCGCATATTATCGGCGAAATAAAGAGAGGGTCGCCTTCTAAAGGTCTTTTTGCACCGGATCTCGATATTGAAGCGACGGTGGCTCGGTACGAAGCGGCGGCAGTAACAGGTTATTCCGTTTTGACAGACAAACGCTTTTTTTATGGTGGTTTTGAAGATCTTCATACGGTATCCGGCCTGACATCAAAGCCAATACTGTGCAAGGATTTTATTGTTTCCCCGGATCAAATCGCCAAAGCATTTGCAGGTGGCGCCAAAGTCATTTTGTTGATTGCACGCATGCTTGACGCATCGGTAATGGAAGCGCTGATTGGTTTTGCACATATGCTGAACATGGAAGTGCTTATGGAAATTCACGACGCAAGTGAGTTTGCAAAGATTGAATCATTGGCCTTTGACATTCTGGGCATTAACAATCGTGACCTTGAAACTTTTGAAACGGATATCAATCACAGCTTGAAAGTCTATGACCAGCTTCAATTGGCCAATAAACCTTTTCCTGTAATCAGTGAAAGCGGGTTTAAGCATTATGAGGCCGTCCTAAACGTAACATCACATGGCTTCAACGGTGTACTGATTGGTGAAGGGATGGTCAAGGACTTAATTCGACCAAAGATGTCCGTAAAAATTTGCGGGATCAGAGAGCGTGAACACCTGGAAGCGGCATTCCGTGCAGGTGCATCTCATGTGGGATTCGTACTGGCTGAAAGCAAGCGGAAAATTGACACTGAAACTTGCCGTCAACTGTGCGCGGCCGTACGATCAGACTATGCGCCAATGAAAAGTGTGGTTGTGCTGAAAGATGTGTGTGCTTCAGAATTAAACGCGCTGCATCCGATGGTTAAACCGGATTATATTCAAATACACGGCAGTTACAAAGAGGATGTGCCCTTGGATGACGCCATTAAATGCATACGGGCGATCTCGGTGGGAGTCGATCAGGAAGTGAAGATGGCTTCCGACACTTTATTGCAGCGTGCTGATATTGTTTTATTGGATGCGGCGGTTCCGGGAAGTGGCGAATGTTTTAACTGGGAAGGGATTAAACACATGCGACAGGTCGTACAGAAACCGCTTTGGATAGCCGGTGGGCTATCAGAAACCAATGTCGGTATGCTCTTGTCAAAACATTCAATTGATGGTGTTGACGTCAGCTCAGGTGTTGAAACGCAAGGTATTAAAGATACGCAAAAAATTAAAGGATTCGTTGAAGAAGTGAGGAGAATAGAACATGATATCGAAATACGGTGATTACGGCGGACAGTATATCTCTGAAATATTAATGGAACCCGTGCAGGAACTGGAACGCGCCTTTGAAGCAGCAGTAACGGACCCGGCATTCCACGAGACGCTGAAAGGCTATTTAAAGGATTATGTCGGTCGAGAAAATCCGCTGACATTTGCTGAAAACATGACACAGTCACTTGGCGGCGCGAAGATTTACTTAAAACGCGAAGATCTAAACCATACGGGTGCTCATAAAATCAACAACGCACTTGGACAGGCACTGATTGCGAAACGCATGGGCAAACCAAATGTCATTGCGGAAACGGGGGCAGGTCAGCATGGTGTAGCAACGGCAACTGCCTGTGCGCTCTTAGGGCTCAACTGTAAAATCTTTATGGGTGCCGAAGACATGGCGCGTCAAAAACTCAATGTTTTTCGAATGGAGCTTTTAGGTTCAGAGGTCGTCTGTGTGGAATCCGGCAGCAAAGTGCTGAAAGATGCCACCAATGAAGCGCTCAAATACTGGGCAGCACATATCGATGATACGCATTACATCATCGGTTCTGCCATTGGCCCGGCGCCGTATCCTGAAATCGTTAAATATTTTCAAAGCGTTATTGGAGAAGAGACAAAGGAACAGCATATGGCCAAAGAAGGTCGGCTGCCGGATGCAATTATCGCCTGCGTCGGCGGCGGCAGTAACGCCATTGGCATGTATGCGCCTTTTATAGAATTGCCAGAGGTTAAGCTCTATGGTGTTGAGGCCGCCGGCATGGGACTCAATACGCCGGAACATGCGGCATCTATCAGCGGCGGGCGCATTGGCGTTTTGCATGGCACAAAGACGTATTTACTTCAAGACGATGATGGACAGGTGAAAGAAGCTTATTCAATATCTGCCGGACTCGATTACCCTGGGATCGGACCGGAACACAGTTATCTGCACGATACAGGGCGCGTTACGTATGTGCCGGCAACAGATGATGAAGCAGTGACTGCACTTCAATTTATGGCGAAGACCGAGGGCATTATTCCGGCACTGGAAAGCGCACACGCGGTTGCATATGCAATGAAGCTGGCACCGATGATGGGTAAAGATGAAACCTTGGTGATCTGCCTTTCGGGCAGAGGTGACAAGGATGTTGAAAGTATTCAGAGGAGGCTAAGCCATGACCATACAGACAGTATTTGAAAAGCATCAAAATCCGTTAATCTCCTATTTAATGGTGGGCGATGGCGGTTATGATAAAAGTTTGGCGTATGCAAAGTTTCTGATCGACAGTGGTGTTGACATGCTGGAACTTGGCGTGCCATTTTCCGATCCGGTTGCCGATGGCGAAATTATATTAAAAGCGGGGCAGCGTGCGCTGAAAAGCGGTGCGGATATTGATATGGTATTTGAGATGGCCAAGGCACTTAACAGCGAGTATGAAGTACCACTTGTGATTATGAGTTACCTCAATCCCATCTTCTGCTATGGTTACGACCGCTTTTTCAGTCAAATGGCTAAGCACGGAATCGAAGCCGTTATTATTCCCGATTTGCCATTTGAAGAACGCGGTGAGATTGAATCCTATCTTAAACAATATGACGTCAAACAGATTGCCATGGTGGCACTGAACACAGGCGAAGACCGTCTGAAGGCAATTGCTGAAAACAGCAGTGGCTTTGTCTATCTCGTTGCGGTAAAGGGCATTACCGGCACACAGCGGCCTATGATTGAAGCAGTTGGCGATGTTGCAAAGTCGATTAAGGCAGCCACTAAAACGCCGGTTGTCGCAGGATTTGGCATCAAATCTTCTGAGGATATTGAAGCGTTTCATCGAATTGTCGACGGCATCGTTATTGCCAGTGAATTTATTCGCCTGAGAGAAGAAGGTGAACTCGACAGTATTCGAGCACTCATCAAAACCGGCAAATAGTACCTGTATGGTTCACTGACGGCAACGCTGCCAGTGTTGTGAAGGATCAGCGAGTGCATAAGATGCCATTCCTCTAAATAGAATGAAAGTATAAAAAATAAATAGTGAAGCAATAAAAGTGCAACAATAAAAGTGCAACAATAAAAGTGCAACAATAAAAGTGCAGCAATAAAAGTGAGGCAAAAAATAGTGAAGCAATAAATAGTGCAACAAATAAATAAACCCCGGCAAAGCCATCGATTGATATGCTTCTGAGCTGACAGTTAATAAGAAAATTGTCCAGCGAGAAGCACATTGTTCAAGATGGCCGACGGGGTTTATTTTTATTGTGTCATGGCTGCCGCAATAAAGTCGCGAATAAGCGGATGCGGTTTTTCACGTGTTGATCTGGATTGTGGGACAAAGAGTGTCGCGACGAAGTAATCGAGATGTTTCAGTTCCAGAATTCTGATTTCACCGTCTTGATCTACACCCGAGAAAATGAGATCAGGGTGTTGAAGCTGATTGAGGATGCCGGGATTGATCCCAAAGTTGCAGTAATAGTTTTCATTGACATCTTTTGTCTGATAGGCATCGAAAGCTTTCGAATGCGCTTGAATACGAACCGCCATTGTCTTACCGGCCAAACTGCAGACGAGTTTACTGATAAAGAGATGCGAAGAGGATTCTTCAGGATACTCCTCGTGGCTTGCATCCTTGATTGAAAGCATATTTCTGGCGATTTCAATGACTGCATGCTGAAAACCGGCACAGGTTCCAAGATGCGGTACATTGTTTTCACGTGCATACTGAATGGCATTCAGTGCGCCGTCCAAGCTTTTGAATGGACTGCCGGGGGCACTCCAAATACCTTGATAGGGTTTTAGCACAGCACTGGGATTTGAAATCAGATCCGTCGTTTCAATCCAGTCGTAATCAATATTGACATTCATGAAATGGGACAGGTCTTCCATTGCCTGATTAATTGATGTGTGCGGTAAAAAATTTTCGTGATATTCGCCAATAATGGCTATTTTGATAGTCATATAGCACCTCCTTTAATGCAATTTGATAGTCTGAGTATACAGTGGAATAGAACATTTGTAAAATTAATATTAAACATATATAATATGAGTAAAAACTCATGGCAATTAATAAAACGCGTGCCAATGCATCAAATATAAGCAAATATATGATACAAAACTCAATGCATGATACAAAAGCCAATGCTTTATACAAGCATTAAACCTAACGCGCATGGCAATGCAAATTGCTGTGAACATGCATTCAAGGAAAGGCATAAACCACTGAAATGTCGGGAGGGCTAGTCATGACGACGACGCAAATTGAAGTTTTTGTTTGTGTAGCAAAAATGAAAAATTTTACGAGAGCTGGCGAGGCACTGGGAATGACGCAATCTGCCGTTAGCCATGCCATTTACAATTTGGAAGGTGATCTCAATGTCAGATTATTTGAGCGCACGCGGAACGGCGTTACGCTGACGGCGATTGGCGAAGTTGTTTATGTGCGGATGCGCGCGATTCTCAATGAGATCAATATGATTTACAGTGATGTAAGCCCCGTCAAAAATGTACCGGAAGGTATCCTTCGCGTGGGCATGCTGCCGAGCACAGCCGCCTCGCTGATGCCAAAAGTTATGAAGCTATTTGCACAAGATTTGCCGCAAGTGACAATTGTATTATTTGAAGGATCGGATGATGAAGTTAAAAACTGGATCGAAAACGGCATTGTCGATGTTGGATTTGTAACACTGCCAAATGAGCATTACAATACGGTTTTTATTTTACAGGATGAATTGTGTGCGATTTTACCCGAAAGTCATCCGCTTGCCAATGCTAAACATATTGCTCTAAAAACGCTGCAGTCAGATTCGTTTATCATGTCAAAGGGTGGCTGTGAACCGCTGATTAGAGCCGCTATGACAAAAGAAAATACGGTGCTGCACATACAGCACGAAGTGAATAACCTCTACACCATTATCGAAATGGTGAAGGAAGGTGTTGGCATTACACTGATGCCGAGTTTGGCATTTTTTAATTTAGCATCTGAGGGTTATTCTGTAAGCTCACTTAAGCCGCCCGTCTACCGACAGCTGGCACTGGCCTTTAAAGATGAAATGCGCGATCATGCTTTGCTGGCTCTATTTATTCAAACGATAAAGCGCGTCGCATTGACATTTGAATGAAATTTTAAAGGATTTTAAATTGCGAAATGCGGGTAGACGCACTACAATAGAAAGTGGAAACACGAGGAGGCATTATTTATGTTCGGTACAGCAGCAGAGATCAATTTAGATGCTCTAAAAGAGAATTTTATCAATATAAGAAATTTTTTGCCTGAACGCGTTAAGATTGCCGGCGTCATTAAGGCGAATGCCTACGGGCACGATTTGCGAACCATTGCAAAAGCACTGGCAGCTTATGGTGTGGATTATATTGCAGTTGCGAATATTAGAGAAGCGGTCGCCGTACGACGTGTGCTCAGTGAAATGCCTATTTTGGTCATGGGCTACACGGCTCCGGAAGATTACGACAAGGCAGTAAAAAATGCAGTTACACTGACGATGTTTAAACTGGAAGATTTAAGGGCGCTCAATCTGAATGCGTCATATGATAACACAGTGATGAAAGTACACATCAAATACGATACTGGCTTTAACCGACTGGGATACAAGGATGAGGCAACCGTTATTTCGGATATTAAGCAGGTACTTCAACTGGAATGGCTGAGCATTGAAGGAATTTTTACGCATCTTGCGCTTAAAGACGCCGAGAGCGATGCTGTTCAGATGAAAAAATTTGATGCGCTGCTGAAACATCTTAAACAGGAGGGCATTCATATTCCCATTGCGCATGCCTGCGATTCTATTGGCGCAATGATTTATCCGGATGCACCATATCAGATGGTCAGACTTGGTGCGGCACTCTATGGATATTGCAGCCGCCCCGTACCGTTTAAACTGAGGCCGGTCATGTCGCTGAAGACATCTGTCAGTCATCTGAAATGGATTGAACCGGGTGAGTCTGTTAGCTATGATGGGCTCTACACTGCGAATGCGCGAACGCGCATTGCGACACTGCCCATTGGCTATGCGGATGGGCTGCCGAGAAATCTATCAAAAGGCGGTGTCGTTACAATTCAGGACAATGTCTATCCGATTGTCGGGCTGATCTGTATGGATCAGTGCATGGTGGATGTAACGGCGGCGGAAGCTATTGAGATCGGCGATACGGTGGAGCTGTTCGGCGAGTCGGCTTCGTTAAGTGAAGTGGCACAGCTGGCAGGTACCAATCGAAATGAACTGCTGAGCAGGGTGGCAATGCGCGTGCCAAGGCATATGATTCAAGATGGCGAAGTGATCGCGACGGTGGATTATTTATTGGATGAGGGAGACTATGGAAATTGTTAAATATGTAGATTACAGTGACGACAGTGCTTTTGAAAGATGGCTCGTCGACATACGACGAAAATTGCATCAGCATGCGGAGCTCAGTGAGCGCGAATTTGAGACACAGCTTATTATTGAAGGTGTATTGGATGAACTTGACATCGAACACGTGCGTATTGCCGATACAGGTGTGATGGGCATTATCCGCGGTGAGGGCGACGGTACTTGCGTAGGTCTGCGAGCCGATATTGATGCGCTGCCGCTCATTGAAGACAGCGGGCGCGCGTATGCATCGAAGACAAAAGGTGTTATGCACGCCTGTGGTCATGATGCGCATACGGCCATCCTCATTGGCTGTGCTGCAAAGTTAAAAACGCTTTCAAGTACATTTAGAGGTGTTGTCAAACTCTTTTTTCAGCCTGCTGAAGAAACCATTGGCGGCGCAAAGCGCATGGTGCTGCAGGGATGCATGAAAAATCCGGATGTTGATTATATGCTTGGCCTGCATGTGATGCCCTATCTTCCGGTCGGAACCATTGAAGTGCGGGATGGTAAGCTTAACGCTGCATCGGATATGGTTGCGATCGATATCTATGGCAAAGCGGCACACGGCGCCTATCCGGAAAAGGGCATTGATGCCGGGCTTGTCGGAGCAGAAATTCTGCAGGGCATTCAAACGATTCTGACGCGGCAAAAGTCGCCGCTCGATCAGGCAGTGGTAACCTTTGGCCGTATTAACGGCGGTTCAAAAGACAATATTATATGCGATCATTTAAAGGCCACAGGCATTATGCGAACGACGGATGAAACGCTTAGAGCACATTTAAAAGAGATGATGACAAACTATGTCGAAGCGGTGGCAGCGGCACACGGTGCAAAAGGTGTTATCACATTTGAACCCGGTTATAATGCTCTGATTAATGACAAGGGCGTTAATGAAATGGTGAGGTCGGTAGCGCGAAAAGTTTTGGGCGCCGGTGCTATTTTCGAGAAGGAATCACCATCATTAGGCGTTGAAGATTACTCGTTTTTTCTGGATGATGCAAGAGGTGCCTTTTATCATCTGGGCTGCGGCAATGTCGCTAAGGAAATTGTACATCCACTGCATTCAGAGGCCTTTGATCTTGATGAACGCGCATTGATTGTTGGCGTTGGCTTGCAGATGAATATTATTCTTAATCTATTGCAAGGGGGGATCTAACATGAAAATATATATTAGCGCTGATATGGAGGGCGTAGCCGGCATTGTATCCTGGCCGGAAGTCGAACTGGGCAACAATAGTTATAAAGAAGCACAGCAGCAGATGACCAAAGAAGTCGCTGCAATTTGCGAAGCTGTTCAGGCATCTGGTGCCGCAGAAGTGCTCGTAAAAGATGCACATGATACAGGACGCAATCTTATTATCAGTGAATTGCCGCATGATGTCGACATTCACAGGGCATGGTCAAAGCATCCGTATGTCATGATGATGGGACTGGATAAATCGTTTGACGCCTGTATTCTAACCGGCTATCACGATGCGGTATATGGCAATGGCAATCCGCTTGCACATACGATGCATGAAACGAAATACCAATGGCTGAAAATGAATGGCGTGCTCATGAGTGAAATGATGCTCAATGCGTACATTGCAGCATATGAAGGTGTTCCTGTAATCGCTGTAACAGGTGATGCAGCCGTATGTGATCGCGCACGTCAACTGATGCCCAATGTAAAAACCGCCGCAGTCAAAGAGGGCGAAGGCGGCGGTTGTACAACCATGCATCCGGATCGGGCGATAGAGGTCATTCAAAGTGAAGTGAAAGAAGCGATGCGCCAGCTAAAAGAAAATCCAAGTCAATTTAAACTCACGCTGCCGGAACGATTTGTACTGGAAGTGTGCTTTACCAGTCATGTTGATTCCTACCGTGCTGGCTTTTACAAAGGGGTTCAAACGATTGACGCCCATACGATCAAATTTGAAACAGATGATTTCTTTGATCTACTGAGAATGTTTTTCTTTGCATGCTGACAGGCAAGAAAATTGCATGATAGGCCATCGTTCAGCCATCGACACCATCGGTTGAATGCTCGTTTTTATTTGCGGGCTAATGGGGGCGTGGAAAGGCAGTCAGCAGTAATTTGAAAGGGTGGCACAACCATAAAATAGACAGCAGCACAAGCCGTTAATGGATCATTAACGGCTTTTTACATGGTTTGAAACCTCAAAAGGTGTGATTTACATGGCGAAATGGGTAACATAATAGCGTACGATATCAAAGAAAGGGGACTGACAATGCGACAGGTTAAAATGAAATTAATGAGAACGACGGTTGCGTTTGCAATTCTCTTTACAGCACTTTTTCTCTACAGCCAAATATGGCTATATCAGCAGTTTATGACCGAGCTGATTGTGCATGAGATGAAGAGTGCCAAAAATGATGTGAACTACTATCTGAATTTGTTGGATTTGCTGGAATTTCAAGCCTTTGATGAAATTGAAACCACGATGAACCGTTACTTTTCAGCGCGTACATTTAATACGGGTTCCATCAACATGGTGTTAAAAGGGCAGCATCAACTGGAAAATTATTTTGTATTTGATTCTTCTGGCAACGTGGTCTACGCCAGTGTCGGGCTCGAAGATTCGATGTACAAAGCGCTGGCATCACAAGTGACGGCAAATTGGCCGGAGGATCTCTCGAAAATCGCCATTGAAAATTTGGGCATGAGCTTAAACAATGACAATGGCAAACTGTACTTAAATGTACTGCTCGTCAACCCTGAAACGCAAAATGGTTATTTTTATCAGTTTAACTTGACCAATAAAATCTTAACGAGTATACCGTCAGATCTCTATCAAAATTTATACATATCGCTTTTCAATAAAAAAGTTGCCATGGACAATATTCTCATTCTAAGGCAGAAGACATTCATGACAGATGCAATAGCCGCTTATCTTCCGGATGCAACGGAACAGCAGTTAAAAACACTGACGAACGGTGAATTCATTGTACAAAAGGAGACGACGGGTCAGACGGTTTATGCCATCATGGAGATCAGGCGCGAAAATTGGATGATACCGGCAAAAGTATTGATTTCCAATACGTATCGGAACAACGAGATTGTTATCTTTTATATGCAGTATGTTCTTGGCCTGACGTTGATGTTCATCGTGCTGTTCGTTTCATTCAGTACCATAAGCTACAAGGTTCTCAAAAATCAAATTTTTGACAGGATTAAAGCACTGCATGAAAATGTGACAGAATCCGTCAAGCAAAATTATCTGCTGCCCGTGGACATTGAAGCGGCAGGTCGTTTGTCCGATATTGCAAACGATTTTGAACATATCCGAAAGGAAATGCTCGAGCGCGTTCGCTTTATTGACGAAATGTCCTATTTCGATACCGTTACCGGTGTTGGCAATATCTATTTGTTGGAGGAAAAGTTAAAAACGGCGTATCAAAATCCGGCTAAACCGGAAGGCAATTTTCTCATCGTCTTTGAGATTCGAAATATTCAGGCACAGTTTGAGGCCTATGGCGCAGGCAAAATGAATCTCGTCTATGCGAATATCATCGCACTTTTACAAAGCGTCTTCGGGCGTGAAGCTGTTTTTAGAAAATCGGACTATGCCTTTGCCGTCCTCTATTCAGATGAGGATCGAAATGCCGTACGACAACAAATTGAAACGGTGCGTGCAGAATTGAAAACGCTTAAACTTGAAGTGACCATTGAACCGAGGTTTATTGTTGCAAAATATCCCGAAGACGGTGAAACGCCGAAGATCCTGCTGCAAAATATTGATCTTGCGCAGCAGATGATGCAGGATCAGGAAGTGGTTTTCTATTCACAGCGCGTTAAAGATGAGTATTTAGACCGAATAGCACTTGAAAATGAATTAAAGCAAGCACTTGTCAATCATGAAATCAAAGTGGTCTTTCAGCCGGTTGTTTGCCCAAATACCAATATTATCAAGGGCGTTGAGACGCTGATCAGATGGCACCCCGGCAGTGGACGAAAAGTATTTCCCGATACGTTTATCCCCGTCGCCGAGCAGCTTGGCATTATTCATGAACTGGATCAATTTGTCTTCGAAAAAGCCATTAGCATGCTGCAGCTTTGGTCAGATATTTACCCATATGATTTTTTTGTCTCCATTAATAGTTCACCAAAATGGTTTACGAATCCTGAATTCTTAAACTTTATTCGCACGATGCTGGCACGCTATCCCGTAGACCCGTCAAAAGTATGCATTGAAATTATTGAAACCTGCCTTATAGAAGATATTGACGGCGCCAACGATCTGCTGAAACAAATGAAGGCCATGGGACTGACCATTGCGCTGGACGATTTTGGCAAGGGGTATTCGTCCCTTAATTACCTCAGAAAGCTGAACATTGACAAACTAAAAATTGACAAAGATTTTTTATCCGAAATGGTCATAGAGGTCGGTAAACACAATTTGATTGATTCCATTATTTCCATGGCGCATCATATGGCGCTGGAGGTCGTTGTGGAAGGTGTTGAAGAACTCGAACAGGTGATCTATCTGAAAAATCTGAATGTTGAACTCATTCAAGGCTATTATTATAGCAAACCTGTAGACAAACAGGTCATATCTGATATACTTTTAAACAGTGGTGTCATGCGTGCGAGTGAGTCCTCAGGACGGTTGGAGTAGAGATGATCAGTGTCGATATTGACCTTTTAAAATTGAATGATTTAATGGAAGCAGACCAGCAGATTTCACACATAGGAAAGATTGAAGCGGTTGAAAACAGGTTAAATGCCATTCGTGAACTCGACGATGTCTATTTAAAGGTGCGAACGCTTATTAACTATGGTAAAGAGCTCTATGCAGTTGGGAAAAATGAAGCTGCCAGGGAAATTGCATCGGAAATGTATCAAGTGACATCACAAGGGTCTTTTAATGAACTTCACATGCTCTGCTGCAATTTACTCGGCAATATTTCTGCGCGCAAGGGATTTTATGCCATGGCACTGGACTACTATCATCAGAGCCTGCATATGATTGAAACACATACACTGAGAACACATTACCGCAGCATGCTCATCAATAATATTGCGTCGCTTTACGCATCACTGAAGCTTTACGATTCGGCGGTTAAATACTATCTAGATGCATTGCCGCTGGCGATCCAAGAGGGCAATTATGACGCACAGTTTCTGATTCATTATAATCTTGGCGATATCTATGCGCGCCAACGACAATCTGAGAAACTGGCAGAGACGGAACAGATATTAATGCAGATGACCCAGTCAACTTGTCAGGAGAACTTTTACCTTGGCCTTTACAGGCTGGTGGCAGCAAAGCATGCGCGAATCAACGGCGAAACCGGTATAGCAGAAGCACTGCTGGCCAGCACGCTCAAAATAGAAGAAGACCCCGTGACACGACTGGAGTGCTACATTGAAAAAGCACTTTGTGCCTATGCAGAAAAACACTATGATCTTGCACTGCATGATGCAAAGCTTGCGCTTGCGCAAGTAAATGAAGCAGGCGAATTTGAATTTGAACGCGAAGTGCTGCAAATGCTATGTGATATTGCGATAGCGATGGGAAATGCTGAAATTACGGCATCTTATCAGCAAATACTCATTGCTTTGGACGAAACGTTTATTGCGCGAATGAATGAAATGACGATTTTTCAGATTCGCGAAAAATCGGCTGTTAAGATCGAAAATAGGTTAAATGAAAATGCTGTTAATCTGCTAAAGAATATGCAGATGATTTATGATATATCGCAGGAAATTACGAAAGAACAGGACTACGACAAAATCTTCAGACTGATTATCCAAAAGTTGGTCAGTTTCTTGAATTTTGATGCGCTGGTCATTGGCCTGTACAATGATGAAAAACGCGTTATTTATAACCGTATGATGTACCATCGTCAGGAGATTTCAAAATCATACGACGTTTACCTTGACAACAAGAGCAGTCTGGCAACGTGGTGCATCAGACACAAACAGGAAATTTACACGGGGTTTAACAGTCATTTGACGCTCAAAGATTTTGAACCGCTGCAAATGAATTTTCCTGATCTCGAAGTTCCCTATGAATCGGTTTTTTACCTACCCTTGTACGATGAAGAAAACATTATTGGCGTTTTTTCGCTTCAAAAATTTGAACGTGACGGCTTTGATCACTATGAACTGGAAATGATTCGAACGATAGGCGCTTATATTGCCATCGCAATTGCCAATGCCCTTAAAACCCAAGAACTAAAACGGTTGAATAGTGCACTGGAAGCGCTGTCGAGACGTGATAATCTCAGCGGTCTCGCCAATCGGCATGCCTTAAATGAAGATCTAAAAACATATTTTGCCCCCGCGTCTCGGAAGCAGCGCATCAGTGTTATAATGATTGACATTGACTATTTTAAAGAATTCAATGATCGCTATGGCCACCTCGAAGGGGACATGGTCATTCGCAAGACGTCAGAAATTATACAGCGGCACATTGAAGACCTTGACGCAAGAGCATACCGTTATGGTGGGGATGAATTTCTCATTCTAGCCAGAGAAGTATCGTTCGATATTATTGAAATGGTCTGTGAAATGATTCAAAGGGATATTAGAATGCTTTCGATAAGACATGATGATTCGAACATTGATGGGATCGTTACCCTGAGTATTGGGATTGCCTCCTATGAGGATGAATATTTGGAAGCAGGTGAAGACGTGCTGTTGAAGGGTGCTGACAGCGCTGTATACGACGCCAAGGGAAATAGCCGAAATTGCATCGCGCACGCGATGTACCAAAAGAAAAGCATTGACAAATAATTAACGGATTGATAAAATGTTCACAAAGAGTTTCATGCATGTTGAGCGATTGGCTTCGTATGCGTGTCTGATTGTAATTACCTAACGGAAAAGGGATCTGATCTGAAAGGGCAAAAGAACATTTGTTGCAGTTTGCCTTCTCTTATTAAAAATAAGAAGATTTGTGCATTCCGTATTTTTTGGCTGTTCTTGCCGTAAAAATACAATGTCCAAAATCGTTTTAGTCAATCGCGAAGCGATGATCTAAATCTTATACAGAGAAGGTTTTTTGATTCAGTAAACAAAGGAGGCCTTTACATGGAGATGAAAGTAGGCGTAATCAGTGCCATTTTGGAAGATGCCCAAGACGTACAGGGAAAGTTTAACGAGATCGTTGCAACCTTTAAACATATTGTCAAAGGTCGAACCGGTATTCCTTTTGATCAGTATGGCATGTCCGTTATTACGATTATCGTCATCGGCACGGTTGATGATATTAACAGCTTAACAGGGAAACTCGGCAATATTAAAAATGTTTCTGTAAAGACCTCAATTTCGAAAAAGACGATTTCGGGGTAACAGTCTACTGGAGGGCGCTTATGGCACAACAAATGGAAGGTTTTATTGATCACGCACTTATTTATCAAATTTTAGAGGAAACGAAAGTCGTAACAGACGATGCAATTGAATCGGTTCTTGCAAAGACGTTTAACCGTGAAACCCTGTCGTATAGAGATGTGGCCATTTTATTACAGGCTAAAAAGCCGGCGCAGATCGAGCGCATTTACAAACGCGCCTCTGAAATCAAGCGCGACATTTACGGCAATCGCGTGGTCATGTTTGCACCGCTGTACGTCAGCAACTTCTGCATTAACAATTGTTCTTATTGCGGCTACAAGCGCAGCAATCACTTTACACGTAAAAAACTGACCAAAGCAGAAATACAGGAAGAAGTTCGCATTCTTGAAAAAATGGGGCATAAGCGCATTGCACTGGAAGCAGGTGAAGATCCCGTTAACTGTGATATTGACTATATAACCGATACAATTAAGACGATTTATGAAACGGTCAGTGAAAAAAGCAATATCAGACGCATCAACGTCAATATTGCCGCGACGACCGTTGAAAATTATCAAAAACTGAAAGCATCAGAAATCGGTACGTATATTCTCTTTCAGGAAACTTACGAAAAGAACAATTATGAAAAATTACACCCGCATTGTCCAAAAGGTGACTATTTGTATCACTTGACAGCATTTGACAGAGCCATGCAAGGTGGTATTGATGATGTCGGTGCCGGGGTATTGTTCGGTTTTTCAGATCATCGTTTTGAAGTACTGGCTTTGATGATGCACAACAAGCATCTTGAAGAGACTTACGGCGTTGGCTTTCATACCATTTCAGTACCGAGAATCAAACCGGCTGAAGGGGTGGATTTATCAGATTATGCGCATATTCTGGATGATGAAACCTTCAAAAAAATAGTGGCAATTTTAAGGCTTGCCGTTCCATTTACCGGTATTATCCTCTCAACGCGTGAAAGTGAAGCGACGCGCAATGAGTTAATCCATCACGGGGTTACGCAGCTCAGTGCCGGTTCCTGTACAGGCGTTGGCGGGTATAAGGCCAATGAGCTCGGGAATGACGTCCAGCAGTTTGCCATTTCTGATGATCGCCCGACAATTGAGGTGATTAAGGGGCTTATTCGAGATGGTTTTATACCGAGTTTCTGCACCTCCTGCTATCGCATGGGCAGAACAGGCGACCGATTTATGAAATTGGCGAAGACAGGTGAAATTCAGCATGTCTGTCAGCCCAATGCCATGATGACACTTAAAGAATATGCCATTGACTACGGTGATGAAGAGCTTCAGAGTATGGCTGACGCCTTTATAGCATCACAGCTTGCGCATGTTAAAACGGATCAAACGCGTCATATCATTATTAAAGGACTTGAAGATCTTTCAAATGGGAAACGCGATATTTTTCTATAGAGATAACACGGTAAAAGCATCTACAAAAACATCGACAAAAGCATCTGCAAAAATCGGTATGAAGCATGTTCAGCATGCGGCATGCCGATTTTTTTGATAAAAAACTTGATGGCGAAAATTGGCGTAAAGTCGCTTGATGCCACGGTTTTTGTTTAGGAATTTGCAAAATGGTTAAAAATATTGTAGGACTTGTATGAGGGAGCGCCTATGAAGAAGATTGAAATAGCAAATTTTATCAGTTTGATGGATAATGCCGGTGATGCGGTTATCATTTGTGACTCAAATGCCCGAATTGCTTATTGCAATAATCAGTTTGCAAACCTTACAGGTATTGACCGCGAGACTGCCACAGGGAGCAAATTAGATGATACGACACGTCTCTTTAGAGGAACGGGGCGTATTAAGCTATGTGAATCCATTGAAGGGCGTCAAAATATTCAGCTTTTAGAGGGAATAGAACTGGAAAACAACAGCGGCGAACGCACGCATGTGACGGTGACGGCTTCTGTATCAGATGAAGATTGTTCAGCATTTACCTATGCCATTGTCATTATTAAGAACATTGAAAAGCTGCATCAGGCACGTGCCAATGTAGATATGTATTCAAGCTTGGTTGAACAGAGCCATATTTCGATGATTATTACAGACTTGCGATGGCGCGTACAATACTGTAATCCGTATTATCAGTATAAATATTTGGGTGAGCGCAACGATCTTATTGGAGAGGATATTTTAGAAATTCTCTTTCCAAAGGCCAAAGAAGACTTTAAAGAAATGGTTGTCTTTTACGTTGAACAGCTTGGCAGCTGGACTTCAGAAGAGCGTTTTAATTTGGCAAATGATGAATATGCATGGGAAGAAATACAAATTCAAGCGGTACGAGATTCATACGGAAACATGATGCACTATACGATCATGATGAAAGACATTACAAACCGAAAGCATACGGAACTTTACATAGAACAGGAAAAGCAGACTTTTGAAGCTATTTTTGAGAACACGACAGTAGGGCTCCTCATCATTGATGAACGCGGTATTATCTTAAAGACGAATATGGAAGCGCTTAGAATTTTCAATACAGAAATACAAAACATTGTGGATGCCTCATTTTACAACCTTTTTATTTGCACGCAAAATTCTGATACGGTGCACTATAAATGCAATCATTGTGAGAACTGTATCATTACCAAAACGCTTGAGCGCGTTATGGAAAAAGATATGACCATACGCGGTCAGGAAGTGATTTATGCCGCAGGCCATAAAGACCTCAGGAACGATGAAAAGTCAATTCGCTATTTGCGAATGAATGCATCGCCTGCGGTAATCAATCAGCAAAAGCATATTCTCGTAGCGCTTCAGGATATAACCGATATGAAACGCATGTCTCGTGAACTCATTCACAGTGAACGGCATCTGCGCATGATTACCAACAGTATGCTGGATACCATCGTGCAGATAAACAGCGACAACATTATCACGTATGCTTCACCATCGGTAAAGCAGCTAACAGGGTATGACGTCGGTGAAATCATTGGTCGTGATTTCAGAAAATTTGTTATTGAGAAGGATCTTGAAGCCAATGAAATGCATGAAGGCATAAGGAAAGAATTCCAAGCCAATACCACAGCTGAATTTCAAATTGAGACGAAGCTGGGCGAGGAACGCTGGTCGCAGTCAGTTGGCAATATTTTAAAATATGAGGATGATGTCAGTTATGTCTTTGTCATCAGAGATATTACCGAGCAGGTGGAATATCGAAAAAAACTTCAGGCATCAAAGAAAGTAGCTGATGAGGCAAATGCAGCAAAGAGTTTATTCCTTGCCAATATGAGCCATGAAATTCGTACGCCGATGAACGGGATTATCGGTATGACAGAATTAACGCTGATGACAGAGCTCTCCCCTGTACAAAAACAGTATCTGGAAATGGTTAAGACGAGTGCGACTTCCTTGCTCAATATTATCAACAGCATTTTAGATTTTTCAAAAATTGAAGCGGGGAAAATGGAAGCGGATGAGCATATTTTTAATTTTTCATCCTTTATCAATGAAACATTTATGCCGTTAAGAGTTCAGGCAATGGCAAAGCACATAAAGTTTGAATTTGAGCGGCTAACGCAAATTCCTGAATTTTTTATTGGCGATTCGGTAAAAATCAGACAAGTTTTGAATAACATCATTTACAATGCCATTAAATTTACAGATGATGGCCATGTTTCCGTAAAGATCAGCGGCACCAATACAGATGGAATGGTTTTCAAACTCAATATACGGGTAGAAGACACGGGCATTGGCATTTCTGAGGAAAATCAGGCAAAGATATTTGAAAGCTTTAACCAAGCTGATCCAAGTGCCACGCGTAAATATGGCGGTACGGGATTGGGACTTTCCATATCGAAGGGGCTTATTGAACTGCTGGGCGGAAAGCTGACGATGTCGAGTGAACTCGGAAAGGGAACGACCATGGTAATTGATCTGCCGATGGTCATTGGAAATGCCTTTGGACCAATTGGCGACAATCAGAAAATTGAAATTCCAGAGGTATCGAAAAAGCTGAATGTGCTCGTAGCAGAGGACGATGAGGTCAATCAAATCGTCGTAAGCAAGCTTCTCAATCTGCAGGGGCATAAGGCAGATATAACCAGCAATGGGCGCGATGCTGTCAATTTGTTTAGAAACCAGCGCTACGATCTCGTCATCATGGATATTCAAATGAAGACGATGAACGGCATTGAAGCGATGAAAGCAATGCGGCATATAAGTGAAGCGCAAGGCAATAGTGTCCCCATTGTCGCCTTTACAGCACATGCACTTTCAGAAGATGAAAAAAAGCTAAAAGTTGCCGGTTTTGATGATTATATCGCGAAGCCCGTATCGCTTAAAAATTTTTATCGCGTCATTATGAAGAATACAGGCATGCTTGAAGAACAGCGTTTTAACGTCGATGACATTATGGTTCGCATTCAGCAGGAGGAAACACTTGGCGAATTGGCATTATCGGCTATTGATGAAAAGGTTGAGGCCGTTGACAATGCTGTTGCAACAAACGATTTTGCAGTTATTGAAATGCTTTCAGGACAGTTAAAGCACCTGGTTAAAAACCATACTGCGCTTCGGCGCATCGTCTTAAAGATGGAACTTGCCATACGCAAAGAGAACATTGAAGCATTTGGTACATATTTACAAAATTTTAAAGAAAACCTGAGGAGGTAGTTATGCGGATTCTTATCGCCGAAGACGATTACGTGAGTCGTACTTTTTTGTACAAATTCTTGAACAAATACGGGGAATGTGATGTCACCGTAGACGGCATCGAAGCATTAGAGGTCTTTATGATGGCACTTGATGAAGGCATATACTATGATCTCGTGTGTCTGGATATCATGATGCCGGAGGTAGATGGCATCAATGTCCTTAAAACCATTCGAATTCTGGAACAGGAACGGAAAGTGCCGGAAGAAAAGAAATGCAAAATTATCATGACGACGGCACTTAATTCTACTGAAAAAGTTCAGTCGACATTTGAAATTGGCGCACAGGGATTTGCCGTTAAGCCAATTGATGTCGATAAATTTGTCGATGTCCTCAAAAAGCTGGAACTCATTTGACGCTTGACAGGACATGGTGAATGTGGCACCATTTTTGATGAAAGGATGGCCACATGTCTGAACGCTATTTGTCAATCAATGCATTTTTAAAACAGAAGTTTGGCAGCAAATTTATTAAGCTCTCCATAGATGGGGGATTTACCTGTCCAAATCGTGATGGAACCCTTGATCGCGGCGGTTGTCTTTTTTGCAGTGAGCAGGGCTCAGGAGAGTATGCCGGCATTGTTGCCCCTGAATTCGAAAAGGCGCAGGCATCGGCAAGCGCTCAAATAGAATCATCAATAAGTGCTCAGATAGAATCACAGAAAGCACTGGTAAGCAAGAAATGGACAGCGCGGAACTACATTGCTTATTTTCAAAATTTTACAAATACGTATGATTCAGTTGACCGTCTGAAACTTCGATATGATAAAGCGTTGGCGGAACCTGAAATAAAAGGTCTTGCAATTGCAACACGTGCCGATTGCCTTGACGACTGCGTTATCGAGCTGCTTAAATCGTATCGGCATTTGCCGGTTTTCTGGGTTGAAATAGGGGTTCAAACATCAAAACAAGATTCGCGGGACTGGCTGAATCTGCATCAGTCGCTTTCCTTACTCGAATCACGCGTTAAGGCGCTTAAAGAAGCAGGCATTCCGGTTGTTCTCCATGTTATAGCCGGATTGCCCGGCGAGACAAAAGAAGACTTTATGGCGACGATTGCCTTTGTCAACCGACTCGCACCGTTCGGCATAAAAATACATATGCTGAATATTTTAAAGGGAACAGCACTGGCGCACGCATATGGTGAAGCGCCATTTGAATTGCTTTCGCGTGATGTTTACATCGAATGGATTGTTGAGGCATTGGCGCATTTAAGGCCTGACATCACCATACACAGGCTCACGGGAGACGGACCTAGAGCGCTGCTGATTGAACCACTGTGGATACGCGACAAACGCGCCGTTCTAAATGGTATTGAAAAGCAGCTGCGGGAACAGTCAATTGTTCAAGGCTGTCAATGGCAAGATTAATTGATAGTAACCTTGTATTCAGGTATAACTGGGGTTTGAATTTGTACATATTTAGAGTGTACGGATTGCCCGTCTGCAATGACGTATCAATATTATAAAATAAAGCAAGGGCTCACACCTGCTAGAGGAGACCTTGCTTAAGCGACAACATTGTAAATATTCTGTGTTGAGAGCAGATAGATGCTGACAAAGAGCATGATAACGGCGATGGCAATGGTGACAATAAGCGTCATACTAAAATGATCTGTACTGCGTTTCATGCGCGTGCCGTTGAGAATAAGACCATAACTGCCAAAGCTAATCGCAACGAGTGTCAAGACCATCGACGTGGTAAAATAATTGGGATCCCAATACTTTGCGCGTCTGATATTAAAGAATTTATCCAGTGAATACAGGGGTTTTGGCTGCGCAAAGAGGATAAACATCAGCGCAAAAAAGATGACGACGACGTTGAGCAGCCCAATCATTTGATAGCGTTTAATAATTTTATCATCACCGCGACGTCTGTCATCACCACCTTCAATTAGATGTTCCAGCTGATCGCGCTGGGCGCTTAATGAGGTGTCGTAGGCAATGACCTCTGCCTGTTTGGCATATAGATACTGAATGACCATTTTGCTCTGTTCATTACTGAGATCGAGAAACTGAATGCGCAGCATATAACGTCGAATCTCGGTTTGCGGCATGGAATCAATGACCCTGCAATTAATTAAAAACTTGCGTTTGGGATCGGGTTTGTTTTCGTAAGCTTCAGGATCAATAATGTTGGCATCAAATACAATCTCGAAAACATCGTCCTTTGCCATTTGGACAGGGCTCAGCGCTCGCATGCCCGTAGAACTGATATCTTTTGTCGTCAGCGTTACTTGCTTGCCCTTATACGCGATGGTATAGTCATTAAACACGTTGACGCGAAAAGCCTGGCGCCTCTGTACTTTCTTTGGCTGTGATGTCGCCCTAAGCGTAACCGTATAATTACTGCCCTTATGCGTTTTTTCAATCACTTTGCAAGTGAGCTCATAGGCGGCGCGCTGCTGATCTTCACCGGCGTAGAACGTTACGGTGATTAATTCATCGTCGTGAAGGACGTACATCCTGCCGCGATGCATGGGGGATACAATTTTAAAAAAGCCATTATCATAGCCTGTTTCAATAACAGTTTTGAGTTTTAGGATTGTTGGATTTTGTGCTTCATCCAGAATGGAAACAGAGAGATCAACTGAATACGATGGCAGTAAATATTCCGATAAATCCATATAATAACCTCCTGTCTGATCTTACTTATATTATAACATAGGACGACCTTGACACAAAGTAGGCGCATGCGTGTGACGACCGCAACTATTTTCCGAAGCAATGCAAAAATAGCATAAAAAAGAGAATGCATTTTAGAAAAAATATGTTTTAAAATCTATACATATGGGTAACATAATAATATAACAAAACCATATTGGTTTTTTTATAGAGGTCAGTTCAGGACATATTAATAGGGTATAGACCCTAAAGTTAAACAAACTCTTAACACCGTTGTTTTTAAAAATGCTTGTTTTTATCTTTCGTTAGGAGGCATGCTTATAGACGACATTACGTTTATTAAAACTGAATACGCATTGAATCAATGTGCTGAAACTGACTAAATGGACTCGCTTTATCAATGAAAAGCGGGTCCATTTTAATGTCTAAAAAGAGATTAATGCAATCAATGCTCGGTTGTGTTGGTAAAAAGTCAATGACGTCTGGTTTTTTCTTTAAAGGGGTTTTTGATTTGATTGCTTCCGCATTTGTCCAAAATGATCGCAGTGCGGACTGAGTAGGTCAACAAAATTGCGCGTCATGCGTGCTGTGAGTCCCCAAATATGCTTGTCTTTGTAATGATAAAAAATGACGGGATATTTTGATGTTCTAAAGTCGTAATCTTTGCCGTCCGGAATTTTTTCAAATGGAAATGATTCAGGTATATTCATTTGTGTTTGGATTTCGTAGGTATCCGGTGCGTTTTCACAAAGGTGTGCAACGGGCACTAAAAAAATATGATCAACTTCGTCTTTTGAGTAATCAATGGCGTCAAATGGCTTGTCTATAATGCCGACAAAGCAGTGGATAAGCATATTAAAGCTCGTTAGGATTGAATCGACGCGACCGATGATTTTAATATCAGAGGGCTCAAGATTGAGTTCTTCACAGGTTTCACGAATGGCGGCACTTTCCGAATCCTCATGGCATTCGAGCTTGCCGCCGGGAAAGCATATTTCTCCGGGCTGTGATTTAAGTGTCGACGCACGGACTTCATACATAAGATGCCAGACACCATCCTTTAAAACCAGCGGGATGAGTATCGCCGATTCGCGTTTGACACCGGTTATATTTGCTTTATATTGTTTGAGTGTTTCAATGATTTTCGAATTCATGCTGCCTCCGCCATTCATTATGAAAATGAAATATTTATCTTTGAAAAAATACGTTATAATTATTAATCATACCTTAAAAAATGATGTCATTCAAGCAAACGACCTTAAAGGAGCACGCATGATCAAACAATTTTTTAGTTACTATAAGCCGCATCGTTTTCTATTTTTCATGGACTTGTTCATCGCTTTTGTCATGGCGGTGATTGATCTGATTTTTCCCATGTTCTCGAGGCAGTTTATCAACGACTTTATACCAAATCAAAATATTCATGCCATGATTGTCTTTTCAACAATTATTGTCATACTCTATGTGATAAAAATAGGCTGCAATTATTTTGTGGGCTATTACGGGCATGTGGTTGGTTCACGGATTGAGCACGATATGCGGAATGATCTGTTTAGACATTTGCAGAAACTCGAGTTTTCTTTTTTTGACAACCATAAGACGGGTCAATTGATGAACAGGCTGACAGGTGATCTCAATGAAGTTTCGGAACTGGCGCATCATGGGCCTGAAGACCTTTTTATTTCAGTCATTATGCTAATTGGCAGTTTCTTTATATTGATGTCAATAAACTGGCAGCTCACGGTAATCGTCTTTGTCTTTGTCCTCTTAACCATTTATTTTTCAATTGTAATGCGCAAGCAGATGATGACGAGTTTTCGTAAACTCAGACAGCGTCAGGCAGATATTAATGCACAGCTTGAGAGCAGTATTTCAGGTATTCGCCTTGCGAGGAGCTTTGCCAATGAAAACTATGAGAATGAAAAATTTTTAAGAACGAATCGCGCGCATCTTGAATCGCGAAAAGATGCTTTCCGCGCTATTGCCGTCTATACTTCCGGCAACAGCTTCTTTCTGGACATGATGAGCTTGGCTTCAATGATCGCAGGCGGTGTTTTCGTCTTCAATGGTCAAATCGATTATGGTGATTTGGTGGCTTTTTTGCTTTACATTGCCTATTTTACAAAGCCGATACGGGCACTGATACAATTGACGCAGCAGCTCCAGTCGGGGATGGCTGGCTTTGAACGCTTTGCAGAGACAATGGCTGTGGAACCGACCATTAAGGATGCATTTGATGCAAAGTCGCTTCAGGATGTCAATGGACATATACGATTTGAGAACGTTACATTTGCTTATACGCACGATGATGCCCCAGTTCTAAATCGGTTTAATTTTGAAGTACCTGCGGGGAAAACGGTTGCCATGGTTGGGCCGTCAGGTGTGGGGAAAACGACAATTTCACAGCTGATTCCAAGGTATTACGATGTGACCGACGGTGATATTTATATTGATAATCATCCGATAAAACATTTAAAGCTCTCATCGCTTCGAGAAAACATTGGCGTTGTGCAGCAGGATGTCTTTTTGTTCTATGGCACGATTAAGGATAATATTCTCTATGGCAGACCGGATGCAACCATGGATGAAGTCGTCGAAGCAGCAAAGGCGGCTTATATCCATGATTTTATTATAGGTCTGGATGAAGGGTATGATTCGTTTGTAGGCGAACGAGGCGTCAAGCTTTCAGGCGGTCAAAAACAGCGCATTGCCATTGCACGTGTATTTTTAAAGAATCCGGCGATCTTAATATTGGATGAAGCGACTTCTGCACTTGACAGTGAAAATGAATTCGCCATTCAAAAGTCAATCGAAGCACTTTCAAAAGATCGGACGACACTGGTCATTGCCCACAGGCTCTCAACGGTTATCAGTGCAGATGAAATTGTGGTGCTCACAGATCAGGGCATTGCTGAACGCGGCAGCCACGATAAACTGCTGAACGCGGACGGTTTATATGCAAAACTCTATAAAGCGCAGTTTAGAGGGTATATACCAGATGCACTTGCATAAAGACGGTGACAGCAATGAGCCGAGAAACGCGTTGAAGCGCCGTTTTGAATAACGATGATAAAACAGCAGAATGGTAACAAAGATGTCACGAAAATGACATCAACAGATTTTCGTGAACACGCTATAATGAATTGAGTTTAACAGGAGGCAACATGATTTATTTATTCATTGTAATGTTCAAGATTGTCGAAGTGTCTATATCGACAGTGCGCATTGTTTTAATTACAAAAGGCGAGCGGAAAATTGGGGCGTTTATCGCTTTTTTTGAAGTATCACTCTGGGTGATACTCGTCAGTACCGTACTGAATAATATCACAGAAGACCCGCTGAAAATTATCGCTTATGCGCTGGGCTTCTCCATTGGTAATTTTCTGGGCAGTGTGCTGGAAGAGCGTATCGGCATTGGCATGTCTGAGATGACCGTTATTGTCAGAGAAGAACACGGTTTGCCTTTGGCCACACAATTGCGTGAAAAAGGTTACGCTGTAACGCTGATCCACGGCGAGGGCAAGAATCATCCGAGATTTGTACTGATGATGTTTGTACCACGCAAAAAAGTGAAAAGCTGTGTCGAACTGATTAAGGAGACACAGGAAAATGCCGTGATTACAGTATCGGATAAAAAACCGATTTACGGCGGTTTCGGCATGATTCGCAAATAGAGGACATGCTTATTCAACCCTTTATTTTCACAGTTTATTCATTTTTAAAAACATACAAAGTCAAGCCTTTTAGTTAATGCAAGTTTCTCATTTAAGAAAATTGCCTAAATTGCATTTTGAATTGCATTATTACTTTTAATAAAAAATCACTGTACGCAAAAACGTGCAGTGATTTTTTTTAGCAAAATGCAGGGCGAAGATGCGTATTTTAATGTTACCACGGTATTGTATTATCTTTATGTCTTTATGTCTTTATGTCTTTAGGTCTTTATGTCTTTTTACCTTTTTGCCTTTACATTTTATGAGGATGTGAGCAATTCAATAAAAGCGGTCATTAGAGGCGTCAGATAGCGCTGCTCGTTGTAGACAATATAAATGCCTCTTGGAATAGGCGCGCTTGGCAGCGGTGCCTCAATGAGCTCGCCGCGATGGACTTCCTTTTCAATCGCTTTCTTTGAAAGAATGGCAACGCCAAGGCCTTGTATGGCCGCTTCTTTAATTGCTTCAGTAGCGCCGAGTTCCATGATGATATTGGGATGATAGCCAATATGCTTTGCCCATTGATCTACCATTTGACGCGTTGTCGCTTTAGGACTGTGCAAAATAAGCCCCCATTTCCTAAGCGCTTCAAGATCCATTGGGCTTCCGTTAAACGAATTGGCATAGGCCAGGACGAGTTCATCCGACATTAACGGTCTCGCAACAAGCCCCTCGGGGAATTCAGGGCCATGAGAGACAATGGCGATGTCGATTTGATGATCGGCAAGTAAGTCCAGAATCTTTGGCGCCGTTTCAACGGCTAGGGACAGTGTGGCATGCGGCATCTGACGCTTAAAATAACCGAGGCGGGCAGGGAGCACATAAACGCCTGGAACTGAACTTGCGCCAAGTGACAGGTGACCGCGTTGAATGCTCTGAAACTCATTCATAACGCGTTTCGATTCCTCATAGAGTTCCAAGATTTTCTTTGCATAAGCCGAAAGGGCGATGCCGGCCTGCGTCAGGTGAACGTGTCCATTGTAGTATTCAAAGAGGACGAGACCGTACGCTTCTTCCAGAGACTTCATATGAAAGGTAACCGTGGGCTGTTTGAGCGACAGCGCGTGTGCGACTTTCGAGACATTTTGATGTTGTGCCATGAGTACGAGAATTTTTAACTTTTGAAGTGTCATACAACCTCCATATAACTGCCGTAGATGAGCTGCAATTCATTTGAATTTATATTTTATATTTTTTAAAACGACCCTATTGATTGTGCTCGTAATGGGTTACATGACAGCGCTAAATTAGCGATTTGGTATCAGTATAGAAAAAATCTTTTAAAATGCATAGATTTTAATAGATTATTTAACATGCAATTTACGTCAATTCAATCTTTGTCGAAATAAAAGCCGTTATGCTTGTAAAAACACGATAAAGGTGGCATATGACGGCATGAAAATCGTATTAAAGAATATCCAAAAAACTTATGGCGATAAAATCGCGGTTAATATTCCGGCGCTGCAGATAGAACATGCTCAGTTTACGACGCTGTTAGGCCCTTCTGGCTGTGGCAAGACAACACTGCTTCGCATGATAGCAGGTCTGGAAATGCCGGATTGCGGAGAAATAGTCATTGGTGAAACCTGTGTTTATGCAAGTGAGCAGAATGTTTGGGTTCCGCCAGAAAATCGAAAACTCGGAATGGTATTTCAAGATTTTGCACTGTGGCCTCATATGACGGTGTATGAAAACGTTGCATTTGGTCTTCGTGCAACACGACGTTTTCACCAATTGGATGAAAGGGTCAGGCATGCGCTGCAAAGTGTAAGACTGGATGGGTACGAAAAACGCTATCCTCATCAGTTATCCGGTGGTCAGCAACAACGCGTCGCGTTTGCCAGAGCACTGGCAGTTCAGTCTGAAGTCATTCTGCTGGATGAACCACTGAGCGCACTGGATGCCATTCTGAGGGATGAAATGAGGCTGGAACTAATGCAGCTGGTAAAATCAAATCATATGACGGCGCTTTTTGTAACACACGACCAGACGGAAGCCATGACAATGTCTGATTCAATTGTCGTTATGAATGATGGCAATGTTTTGCAGCAAGGGAAGCCGGAGACGATTTATCAGCGTCCTGCGCATACATTTGTTGGCTCGTTTATTGGTAAATCCAATTGGTTGGGGAATCGGCACCGCATGATTAGACCTGAGACAATTGCCTGGCAGCCAAAAGCGCATTTTGAAAACGTCAGCGGGACGGTTACAAACGTTGCCTATACCGGTGATCGTTATGAAATTTATGTAGATGTCAAACCGTTTGGTCAGTGGCTTTGCTATCATGATGAACGCAAGACAATAGGCGAAACGGTTCAGCTATATATACCAATGACACATGTTTATGAATTTAAAAAAGAGCAGTAGACGGAAAAGGAGAGGGAAAGAATGAAAGTTTTGTGGAAGCGGATCGCAAAATCAATGGGGATTGTAGCCCTGTCGGCAGTTATGCTCACAGCATGCAGTGCAGCATCTGCACCAACCGATGAAAAGATTGCAGCAGCATCGGTTACAGAAGTGACGACTGAATCGGCAAAAGATGTGACAAGTGACTCAAAAAATGAAATGCAGAACGAAGCTGAAAATGAGACAGACGTAGCAAAAAATCAATTGCCGGACACATCGGATGAAACGCATAAGCTCATTCTCTACTCAGCAGGACCTGGTGGACTCGCAGAGAATATTGTGGAAGGCTTTAAGGCGAAAACAGGAATTGAAGTTGAATTATATCAGGCGACAACGGGGAAAATTCTCGCCAGACTCGAAGCTGAAAAGGCAAATTCAATTGCAGACGTGGTGATCCTAGCTTCTTGGCCATCAGCGGCAGACTTAAAGGCGCAAGGCTTAACACAGGCCTATACACCTGAAAATGCAGATAAAATTGTTGATGGCTGGCGAGATTCAGAAGATCATTACGTTGGCTACAGTGGATCTGCTTTAGGCATTACTTACAATACGCTGATGGTTAAACCATCAGATTTACCAAGTGATTGGGATGATTTTACACAGCCTGAGTGGCAAGATGTCGTCAATATTCCGGACCCGACTTCATCGGGCTCTGCAATGGATTTTATTTCTGGGTATATTAACAATTATGGCGATGAGGGGTGGACACTCTTCGAATCGCTGAAAGGCAATGGTCTTGAACTTGCAGGTGCGAATAAAGAAGCATTGGCGCCGGTAATTTCAGGCGCAAAAAATGCTGTTTTAGCAGGCGTGGATTACATGGCGTACAGCAGTAAAGCCAAAGGTGAACCTGTAGATATTATTTATCCAAAGAGTGGAACAGTGGTTAATCCAAGACCGGCGATGATTTTAAATGAAGCGCATAATCTTAAAAATGCAAAGCTTTTCATGGATTATCTGCTTTCAGATGAAGCACAGGGAATGGTTGTAAAAGCCTATATACTACCGGGCAGAACGGATATCGAAGTGACCAATCGCGCAGCACTGGATGAAATACCGTTGCTCAATTACGACTGGAACTGGATGACAGAACACACAGAAGAAATCAATCAGCAATTCATGTCAATTTATCAATAATGCCTCGAGGAGTCGACATTGAGAAAATATTTTAAGGCAGATCCTGCTTCAGCGGGATCTGTCATCATATTGGTTGGCTTAATTGCAAGCCCGCTTTTTTTGGTTTTTTTATACAGTGTGCATCCAAATGGCGAATTGGATCTTTTATATCCGCTGCGCGCCTTGCTGTCGCCTGCGCTGAGAAATGCATTTCTACATTCTGTCATGCTGGGAATCAGCGTCGTTATTTGTTCAACGGTTATTGCGGCCCCCATTGCTTTTCTAATGAGCAAGACGACATTTCAGTCGCATAAGTGGCTGGATGTCATCTTTTTAATCCCATTTATGACACCGCCTTATATCAGTTCAATGGGCTGGATGATGTTTATGCAGAAACGCGGATTTCTGGAACAGCTATGTCCGGGACTAAGCGTGCTGACGAATGTATTTTTTAGTTATGGCGGCATGGTGCTTATCATGAGCCTACACATTTTTCCGTTTATCTATTTAATGATGAAAAATACGCTATCGGCAGTGGGCAGTCAACTTGAAGAAGCAGCGACTATTTTTGGCGCCTCAGGATTTTACCGGATGAAAAAAATCGTATTGCCATTGGTATTTTCCGGTTACTCGATGGGGGCATTGCTTGTTTTTATCAAAACAATTTCTGAATTCGGAACCCCAGCGACAATGGGGCGAAAAATTGGGTATGCCGTTTTGACGACGGAGATTCACCGATACGTTTCGACATGGCCCATTAGCTTTGAAAAAGCGACGGCGCTGTCATCACTCTTACTGGGAACTTGTCTGATTATCTGGTATATTCAGTCTGCATTTGCGCGTAAACGGCAATATAAGCTCATTGGTGGAAAAGGTCAAAAAGTGCAGCTCAAGCCAGTTCGCGGCATATGGGCGGTTATGAGCTGGGGGTATTTGATCCTCTTGCTCATGATGGCGATTGGCGTTCCTTATTTTTCAGTGATCGCGACGTCCCTGATGAAACTTAGAGGTTATGGTCTTGCCTATGGTAATTTTACACTTGCGCATTATGCTGCCATTTTTGAAGCGGGTTCAGCGGGTCGAAAGGCACTTGTAAACAGCCTTGTAACAGGTTTTGCCGCTGCAACAATTGCCATGTGCCTCGGAACGTGGCTGGCGATGCTTACCGTCATGTACTCAAAAAATAAAAATGTATCGCGGCTTATCGATATGATGAGTCTGCTGCCCAATACAGTACCTGCAATTGTTCTGACCATTGGGTTAATGTTGTTTTGGAATGCATCGTGGATGCCGCTGCGCATCTATAATACGCCGTGGATTGTCATATTAACTTATGTTGTGCTTTTTTTGCCGTACACTGTACAATATGTCAAGGCAGACCTGATCCAGATTGATGCATCACTGCTACATGCCGGCAAAGTATTTGGCGGAAGACCATTCTACGTGTTCAGACGTATTTTATTGCCGTTGATGTTGCCCGGAATGCTGTCGGGATGGATGATGACGTTTACAATTTCCGTTAGGGAACTCGTGGCATCGCTGATGATCTTGCCACCGAATATGAAGACGACTGCAACCTATATTTTTTCAGAATTTGAGCAGGGTGATATTTCAAACGGCATGGCGATGGCGGTTGTATCGGTGGGTGTGACAACACTGGTTTTAATCATTATCAATCAGTTTAAGCAGGTGAAGGAGTGATAATGTGTTTGAAGTGAAAATATGGGGCGGTGCCGGAGAGTATGGCAGAGCTTGTTTTTATATTGAATCGCAAGGGGTTAAATGGCTTTTAGACTGCGGCATCATTAAACGAGGAAGCGGTGTGCTGCCAGAATTGGATGCGGAGGCTATCCGCAAACTCGATTATGTCTTTTTATCACATGTTCACGAAGATCATTCACTCGCGCTGCCGCTTCTCTATAAAATGGGGTATCGCGGCGCCGTCTATACAACAGAAGAGACTTGTGCCGCATTGCCGCATTATTTCTCAAAATGGTTAAAATGGCTAAAAAGTCAGCAATTTCCGCTGCCGTATACAATGGCGGATGTTGACTGTATACGCTATGAACTGTTGTCAAATCCCATGACTTGGACGGCAATTGGCGATCAGATGACCATGTGCTGGGGCAGGAGCGGACACGTAGCTGGAGGAATCTGGCTGATGTTTCGAAGCGCAGATAAAATCCTCTTTTATTCCGGCGATTACAGTGAAGAATCCGAGACGCTGGCCTTTGATGACCCCGCTAAAATGCTTAATGAAACAGACTGTGTTTCGCTGGGGATCGTCGATGCAGCATATGGCATACAGAAAATGTCTCAAGAAGAGGGCATTACAAATCTCTTAAATGAAATCGATGTAAGGACGGCAAAAGGCGGTACCATTTTAATGCCGGTTCCCATACAGGGGAGAGGTCAGGATTTGTTGATGATTTTGCAGGAGCATCGTTTTAAGGCCGAGACGATGCTCATTGTTGAAAAGCACCTCTATGATGCGGCTGTTCCCGCACCTGAAACGGTATATTGGCGAAAACCGGATTATGCCAAGCGCTTTCATGCTGCAAAAGAGGTGAAGACACATGTGGTTTCAGATGAAGCAACAAGGTGTCATGCTTTAAGACAAAGTGGCAGTATGGCTAAAATCATTATGCTTCCTGATGCGCTGTTACAATCACAAACCGCGCAGTGGTATTGCGAGCAGCTGCAAAGTGCAAGTGAAAAGGTAATCTTGCTTACCGGCTACCAAGCAGAGGAACGTTTGGCTCATACGGCACAGTTAATGAAAAATACGGGCTTTGTCATGATGTCGACATATTATAAAGTACATCAGAATGTCAATGATGCAGAACGTTTGATTCATCGCCTTCGTATACGTCAGACCATTCTCTTTCACTCAGAAGCAATGGCGGTAACGGCAATGCAGCTGCATTTAGCGGCAAATGGCTATACTGGCGCAGACATTTTACTGCCATAAAAACGATTGCGGCTATAATTCTTTGCTCATGAAAATGCGAGATGAAATCGACAGTGATACCGCAAACAAAGCAATGCTCATCACAGCCAAAAAACTGTTCAGCATAATTGCCGGAAATTTATCAAAGACAGAAAATAGCGACAGAAAATTGGGATCAAAATTTGAGATCATTGATGGGCCCATTGAAAAAAGGATAATTACCGTTGAAAACATATACCTTGCTTTAACTGCGCCGAATTTGTACTCGACAGGCATATAGATGCCGAATATGATGACGCCGATAAAAAGCACAAAGAGCACGGCGGTTATACTTAAAATTGCGTTTGGATTGATGAGCAGCTTAACAAGTGTATCAATGACATAGCAATAGACAAATGTTGCAATAAAGACGAAGTACTTTGAGATAACGCAGGCACCTCTGGAATAAGGTGCTGCGCAAAGCAGCGATACCGCTTTGGGGTATCTCGCCTCCTCTTGTGAGATTGCCTGCGAAAGCATTAACGTACCGAAAATGAGCATATATAAAAAAGAGAACAAGCCGGGGACGGTAGGGGCGACCAATGTGATGAATACGGGGACGAGTGTAATGATTGCCATTGAAATAAAGGTGAGTTTTTTAACGATTAAAAAATCTTTTCGAATAAGACTAAGCATGTTGCTTCCTCCTTTCAATATTTGCGAGCATAATGGCTTCAACATCCACTTTTTCCACGATGAGATCGGGGATGTCTCTTTGCAGTTTTTGCCAGTCGCTTGTCATACCGCTAAAGCCATAGCGCGTTATATTGAGGTTCATCAAGTACTTTTTCTGTTCAGCTGTCAATAGAGCAGCATCCCCTTTCACTAACCGATAGTGGTCGAGAAGTTCATCTTTGCTTTTTTCAAAGATGATTTTGCCGTCATCAATCAAAATCAGCATATCTGCAATTTTATCTAAATCTGAAGTGATGTGCGTCGAGAAAAACACACCTTTTCCGCCCTGTTTCATATAGTCTGTCATGATCTCTAAAAGCTGACTTCTAACCAATGGGTCAAGTCCGCTGGTAGGTTCATCCATTATGAGCAGCTGTGCCTGATGAGACAGCGCCAAAACCAGAGCGTATTTCATTCGCATGCCTTTTGAGAGCGTTGCAATCTTTTGTCTTGGATCGAGTTCAAATTGCTTTAAATAGCGTTCATAGTCTTGATTGCTCCAGCTTGTATAAGCAGGTGCAATGATACTTTTCATTTCATTTAGCGTTAAATGATCATAAAAACAGCCATCATCCATTACCACGCCCAATTGGTCTTTTATTTCTCTTTCATGTGTGTCCATATCCATGCCAAGCACTTTGATCTTCCCCGAGTTTTTTCGGGCGAGGCCGAGTATTGAACGAATGGTTGTCGTTTTTCCAGCGCCATTCACGCCAATAAACCCAGTGATACAGTCTTCCGGAAGCGAAAAGGATACATCTTCCAGTGCAAAGTTTTTATAGGTTTTATTCAGCGCAGACACTTCTAATATAGGGTTCATTGCTATTCCTCCTCATATAAAATAGCCATCATCGCATTTAATTCATCTTTTGTAATCGCCAATGATTTTGCCGTTTTAATCAACTGTTGCATTTGTTCTTCAACCAGTCTGCGTTTCGAATCCCTTAATAATTCAAGATTGCCGGTTGAGACAAAGGTGCCAATGCCGACTTGACTGACGATAAATCCCTCTTGCTCCATATCTTCGTAGACACGTCGTATGGTAAGTACACTCACTTTAAGATCGTTTGCAAAAGCTCTTATAGAAGGCAGTGCATCACCTTCAACGAGATCTCCTTTAAAGATGGCGTCTTTTAACTGATCTTTTATCTGCTGGTATAATGGTGCATCTGAATTATTCGCAATAATAATTTTCATGATAACATCTCCTATAGGTGTGATGTAACGATAAGCACACTATACACTTCATTCACAATAATGTCAATCTTTTTATGCTTGATAAAAATGGAATGATGATATGGCCTTGCATCATTCAACAATTCTTTGTTCTAAATAAAAAAGCCAGCGGCAACTGTGTACCGCTGGCTTTTGTGCTTATTTGCATCGACGGATGCATCTGTTAATTTGAGAAATATTTCAGGTAATCGTTGTTGCGATCCATATAGAGCGTCGTATCTTCATCGATGGTTGTTTCATAGGATTTCAGTGTCCGCCAGAATTCATAGAATTCAGGATCTTTACTGAAACCGTTTGCATAAATTTCAAGTGCGGTTGCATCGGCTTCACCTTTGACCGTTTCAGATTCTTCAATGGCAGATGCTTTAATCTCAGCGACTTGACGGTCTGTATCAGCAACGGTATTTTGATAGATTTCCATCCCTTCAGAACGTGCCTGCTGAGCAATCGCCTCGCGTTCGGCGATCATTTTTTTGTAAGTTGACTCAATATTGGATACCGGCAAAATGGTGCGGTAGATTTCAATATCGCGAAGCATGATCCCTTGGGTTGCCAGATTTGCATTGAGTTCAACAATGGCGTCATCTAAAACGCCGGCGAGCACTTCTTTATCGGTTAAGAACTGCGTGCTGGAAACACTATTGATTTTTTCAATAACAGCGGCATAGGCGACTTCATCGATTTTTGAGTTCGCTTTGGTAATACTGCCGAGTGATGTTCTGAATATCCCCGGATGTACTATTTCCCACTGAGCAAACATATTGATTTCGTATTTGATCTTGTCTTTTGTGTTGATCTTTGCAGGATTCGAAATATAGGTGAGGAGCTTGCTGGTATCTTTATCAACAGTTGTGATAAATGGTGTTTTAAAGTGAAGTCCTTTTTGTGTAATGACTTTGACATTTTTAAAGCGTGGGTCTAAGTCATTTTGGATTTGTGCCTGCGTGTTGGTGGCATCCACGATAATGGATTTGATTTCGCCAAATTCTCGAACCGTCGCGACTTCATCCTCGCGGACAATAAAAATTGAATTGCTGATGACAACGAGGATTGCAATAACGATGATGAGACCGATACTGCCGCGGAGTCCATTTTTGATACTCTTTTGATAATCGCCGGGCGAGAAGTTTCGCGTTGGTCTGCGAGTTCTTTGGCGTGTTCTGTTTGTGGATGATTCTTGCGAGGCATCGCGAAATGATTCTTGTGATGCATCTTGTCTTGGTTCACCTTGATTGATATTCATCTATTGACCTCCGTTGGTTTCAAGCGGTAAAAATTTCAGAATATTGTCGCTGTCAATGTCGACGATGTATTTGTCAGATACTTTGCCAAGGATTTTTTCCATGGTTTCGATATAGAGCCTTGTCTTTGTAATGTCTTTGGACACTTTATACTTATCGTATACTTGATTGAAGTTTTCGACATCACCTTTTGCCTGTGCGACTTTTTCAGCTTTGTAAGCTTCAGCTTCCTGAATGAGTTGGTAGGCATCGGCACGTGCTTTTGGCAGCATTTCATTTGAATATTTTTCAGCTTGGCTCTTATAGGATTCTTTTTCGTTGTTGGCGATATTGACATCGTCATAAGCGTATTGAACATCGTCCGGCAGAAGCACATCGGTAAGCTTTACTTCTGTAATGGTAATCCCGAGGTCATAGGAATTGAGCTTTTGCGTTAAGTCCGGCAAAATCTCACGTGCAATGCTGTCTTTATTGATCAGTGCACTGTCGAGATCCTGATTTTGAATATTACGTCTTAAAACGCTTTCGAATGCGAGTCGAATGGTGCCGTCTTGGTCATCGACATTATAGTAATAAGCCGCTGGATCCGTGATGCGGTATTGAATGACGGCGCCGATATTGACGAGGTAAGACCCCTTCGTCAAGACAATTGCTTCACTTTCGACGTTGTCATATTTAGCATATGAAGTTGTTGTCGGTTCAGACGCCGGTCTGTAACCGTATTGCAATGAGATGACCTCATTGGTGTTGAAGATAGTGACGTGGTCGATAAACGGCACTTTGAAGTGAAGTCCGGCTTCTGATTCAACTTTACTCAGTTTGCCAAACCGTTCAATAACAGCTTCTTCGGCGTTATCGAGCATGAAATAACTGCTGTAAAGTCCAATCACCACGACGAGAACGATGGGGACTAGGACAAATAATTTTGCAAATTTCATAGAATTGCCTCCTAAATTGATCTTGTCTATGCTTTTATCATAAGCGTTTCAAACGCAAATTTCAACTTAACAAAAGATTAAATCAAGGTTTCAAAAACTGAATCAGTGCTTAAAAAAGTATTATGAAAGGATTAAATCAAGGCAGATGCCGTTGCGAAGCAATCACCTTCGTCGTACAATTATCATAGGAGGCAGTATGCAAACCAGACAGTGGCTATTGTGGATACAGGATTTAAGGCTGCGTTACCAGCGTCACCACATTACGGCGTTTAGCGCACAGATGGCTTATTTCTTTATGCTTTCCATTTTTCCGATGCTCATTTTCGTATTGATGGTAGGTGCACGGCTGGATGTGGTCATCTCATTGCAGCAGAATGAAATTTTTTTAAATATACCGAAAGAAATTCAAGAATTTCTCACGGGTTTTGTGAATCAAATGAAATATGCCAATGGCAATGCCGTACTTTCCGTGGCAGGGGTTGGTACGCTCTATGCGGCTTCGAGAGCCGTTACCGCATTACAGAGAGCAATGAATGCCGTCTATGAAATTGAAGAGACGCGCAGCTTTATTGAGACAAGGCTCACGGGGATGCTGTACACGTTTTTACTGACGCTAATGATTATCATAACGCTCTTGATGCCAAATATCGGTTACCGTGCAGTTGAATGGCTGCAGGCTATTTTGCCGATAAAATTGGACATCGGACTGATTGGACTGTGGTCACTGGTGCGTATGATCGTTTTGGCGGCACTCTATATCTTGCTCTTTGGTTCGATTTACAGTCTTTTGCCAAACAAGCGCATTCGATATAGGGATGCCTATTACGGTGCAATCTTTGCACTTGTCGGCACGGTTTTAGAAAACATCGCATTTTCAACCATCGTTTCAAGACTGACGAATTATGCGGTTCTCTATGGTTCACTGTCCGTTGTGATTGTTTTTATGATATGGTTGTATGTTTTGGGTATTATTATAATGATCGGTGCAGAAATCAACGCGATGATTTGGGCATATCAATCGTCACCGCCTGTGGATCTAAAAAGTGCAGTGAAGAAAGAGAAGCGTTGAACAAGACACCTGAAAACAATAGGGGGCATTATGCAAACGGTATTGACAGCAAACAAATTGTCAAAGCATTACCAAATGGGTGAAATCACGGTCAAGGCGCTAAATGACGTGTCCTTTGAAATTTACGAAGGCGAATTCGTCGTCGTGCTTGGGCCAAGCGGCAGCGGCAAGAGTACCATGCTCAATATGATCGGCGGCATGGACAAGGCATCTGAAGGTGAAATTTATTACCGAAATGAACCGCTTCATGAGGCGACTGAACGGCGGCTGACATGGTATCGGCGAAATGCCATTGGATTTGTCTTTCAGTTTTACAATCTGATTCCAAATTTGAATACGCTTGAGAACGTCATGCTTTCCACTGAGCTAAGTGATCATCCGCTGGATGCCAAGACAGTTCTGGATGAAGTGGATCTTTTGGACAGGGCGGATCACTTCCCATCTCAGCTTTCCGGTGGACAGCAGCAGCGCGTAGCAATCGCCAGGGCGATTGCAAAGAATCCCGATATTCTGCTCTGTGATGAGCCGACGGGCGCGCTGGATTTTACAACGGGCCTTTCCGTTCTAAAGCTTCTTAAAAAATTTAATAAGACTTACCGCAAAACGGTGATTATCATTACACATAATGCCGGTATCGGCAAGATCGGCGACAGGGTCTTTTATATTAAAGACGGACGGATTGAGCGGATACAGGTAAATGAAAAACCTCTGGAACCGGAGGAGGTGAGCTGGTGATACTGCTGCGAAAAATGCTTCGGGATATGCTGGAGAATAAACTGGCTTATCTCGCCTGTATCATCGTCATGAGCATGGGGCTCATGACGTACTCGGCAATGTCTATTGTCATGGTAAACCTCAACAATGCAAGAGATACCTTTTATGAAGATTACAATATTGCCGATGCCTTTGCCAACGTGCAATCCATGCCGTTAAATCGAATTGACGATTTAGAAGGTATTCCCGGTATAAAATCAGCTAGGGGGATTTTGAAGCAAGATGTAAGGGTTGACGTTGACGGGGATGAAAATGTTTATTTACGATTAAATACCTATAACATTGAGGATACATCGCGCATAAACGACGTCTACCTCAGTGAAGGTTATAATCTGGATGAAAACAGCTTGCTCATTTGGATTGGCGATAAATTTTTTGATGAAAATGGACTCCAAATAGATGATACCATTGATTTAGTCGTCAATGGCAAAGTGACGACTTTTACCATTGCCGGTAGAGTACTAAGTCCGGAATACGTCTACGTAACGCGAAACAGCTATGATTTTATGCCTTCGCCGAAGACGTTTGACATCGCTTACGTCTCAAAACCCGTTATGGAAAAACTCGTTGGCCGTTCAAATGAAGTCAATTATATCAATTTAACATTTGAAGACGGTACCGTTTACGACGATGTCAAGGAACAGATCAAGAGCAATTTGAAGGCCTATGGTTTGATTAGCCTGACGGACTTGGAACATCAGTCCAGCAATGCCTTTTTAAAAGAAGAATTAAAGGGTCTTGAGAGTATGGCGAAAAGTATGCCGTTTCTCTTCCTCGGCATATCGAGCTTTATCCTCTATATTATGCTGAAACGTCTGACGGAGACACAGCGCGGGCAAATCGGTATTTTAAAAGCGCTGGGATACCATAATTATGAGGTTCAGGCGCATTACCTGTCCTATGCGCTGGTGATCGGCATCATCGGCGGTATCGCCGGTGGTATTTTAGGCACACAGCTTTCGGTATTTTATACGGAAACCTATAAAGAATTCTTTTCGTTTCCGGACATTGAAAATGCCTTTACCTATAAATTCACATTTTATGGTCTGATGATCTCCGTGGCCTTTAGCTTATTTGCAGGGTATCAGGGAACGAAAAAAATCCTGCGGTTGACACCGTCAATGGCCATGAGCCCAAAAGCGCCAAAAGTTGCGAAAAGAAGCGTGCTTGAAAATATCAAACCTTTCTGGAGCAGTCTTACCATGCAGGGCAAAATGGCTGTTCGAAATTTGGTGCGTAGTAAGGGCAGGAGTATTTTCACCGTTTTGGGACTCTTGTTTGCCTTTAGCATTATGGTCGTCGCCTGGTCCTATGATACACTGATTGATACCATGATTTTTGATCAGTTTGACAAAGTACAGCTCTACGATATGAAAGTAACGTTTAAAGGATTGATACCGGCAAAGGAAGCGCAGTCACTTCTTTATGACTTAGACGGTGTTTCCTACGTGGAAACCATTGTCGAAGTACCGGTTCAGATTAAAAAAGGCACTTACGAGAAAAACACCATTATCATGGGGCTTTCTGATGACATTGAGCTTTACCGCGTGTTGGATGCCGATCAGCGTACCGTGGATCTTTCGGAAAACGGTTTGTACCTTTCGGAAAATCTAGCGGTTCAGATGGATGTTGGCGTCGGGGATATTTTAAGGGTTGAAACCCCCTTTGTGGATGATTACATCACCATGGAAGTGATTGGCATCATACCGCAGTACATTGGTTCAAACGGTTATGCCAATATGCAGTATCTTGAAGCAAAAACCGGTTATGAGAATGTCGCGACGACGGCTTACCTTAAAGTTTCACCTGAAAAGTCCGATGCCATCCGGCACGAGCTCGAAGATGCCGAAAATGTCGGCACCATAGAGGTCGAAGCGCAGACGTTGAAAAAATACCGGGATTTGTTGGATTCCTACGGTTACATGAGCTATATTATGGCGATGATTTCCATTGTCGTTGGTTTTGCCATCGTCTATAATTCCAGTGTAATCTCATTATCAGAGCGGCAAAGAGAGCTTGCCTCACTTCGCGTGCTGGGTATGAGTGTTGATGAAGTGCTTCAAATTGTTTCATTTGAACAATGGATTTTGGGTTTCGTTGCGATGATCTTGGGTATTCCAACGGCGATTTTAATGATGCAGGGCATGTCATCCGCGTATCAGACGGATATTTACGCGATGCCGTCGTCAATTGGCGATTTTGCATTTGTCTTATCGGTCTTTGGAACGGCACTTTTTATTTGGCTGTCTCAATTAAACGTCAAACGAAAAATAAAGCGGTTGGATATTGTCGAAGTCTTAAAAGAACGGGAATAAGGAGTGGGTTGTATGAAAAAAAAGGTTAAGATAGGACTTGTTGCTGTATTTAGCATCATCTGCATCGCAGCGGTAATTGTTTATGCGATGAAGCCGCTGACGGTTGATACTTTGACGGTGGCACAAGCGGACATTTACGATTATGTTGAGGAAGACGGCGCCATTGTCTCTGATCAATCTGTGACGCTTTCTGCAAAGACGACGGCGCAGGTCGCTGCCGCGAATTTTGAAAATGGGGATTTGGTACATGAGGGGGACGCAGTTCTAATCCTTGACGATACCGCTATTCAATCCCGAATTGATCAAGTGACGCACCAAATTTCAGCGATGTCCGAAGATAAAAACTTCAATTTGGTCTCTCTAAAGTATCAGATCAGCCAGCAAAAAATCGCTGTCGATCAATTAAAAGAAGAAGCCGCTTATGTGGGTTCACAGTATGATCAGGCTCAGGCGCTGTACACGGCAGGTGCAATCAGTGAAACGGCACTGGAAGATGCGAAACAGCGCTATGACAGTTTGCAGCTGACGACGAAACAAAACAGCACGGCGTTGGCATCACTGCAGGCGCAGTACACTGAGATATTAAACGCAAACAGCGGTATTGCGACGCTGGAGGCGCAATTGACATCGCTGGAACTGGAAAAGAGCTATACGACTGTGCAGGCAAATGCAGAGGGACTTCTGACGAATTTTGACATTCATGTCGGCGATTATGTCACCGCTTCTTATCCACTTGCATCGATTGTCAATCCCGATGCCTATAAAATTGAAACGTATGTATTGACAGAAGATGCCTATAACTTAAAAGTAGGCGATGCGGTGGATCTCGTCATTAAGCGCAACGGTGAAAACTTTGATTACAAAGGTAAAATATACAGTGTTGCGCCAAATGCCGTGGAAACAGTATCGGCACTTGGACTGGCAGAGAAGCGGGTTAAAGTACTAATCTCTCCGGATACACTGGCTGAAGATGTCAAAGTTGGCTATGATGTCAAGGTGAAATTTATTTCAGAATTTCAGCTGAATGCTATTGCGATTCCAAAGACATCGATCTTCTATGAAGGTGATGATGCATATGTCTTTAAAAAAGTGGATGGCAAAGCAATGCTGACGAAGATAGAAACCGGCATGGAAACAGATTCGAAAATGGTTGTCACAAGCGGTCTCGCAGGTGGTGATGAAATTATAAAGAATTATAAAATCGCTGGATTAGAGGATGGCAAACGCGTCGATTAACAAATCCTGCGAAACGATTAACGCCGCAAGCACGTGATATGGCAAGCGCCAATGAATGGACGCATGCACTGCACATGCCTGCGGCGTTTTTTGTTTTTAAGGAATGCCGTTCAGCACTTTTGCTGACGGGCTATTAGCCTTTGAGATCAATAATCTGCCCGGAACGCTTTGATGGATCGTTTGTCTTAAGCAGTTTAAGATTTATTTGATCTAAGCGGTCAATGAGGCCGTCATTGGGTTTAAACAGGAATTCAAAGAGATCCGGCTGTGTCGTCAAGGCATTATAAAAAGTATGCTTAAGCAAGTAAACGCGTTCATATCGGTTGATTTCAATGCCAATGGCAGTGAGGCTGCCCGTATTTTCGTGCAAGAGACTCATGATGAGAAAATTGTAATACGTATCGTATTGTCGGTCATATTCTGATGCGCGAGTTAAGAGGTCGTTGATGGCATTTACGAGTTCGTTGCCGCCTGCCAGCGCCTCTGCTTTATGGTTTTTATAATAGGTGTTGCGTTCGCCTGCTTCGTCCAGGCGCAGGTAGGAGACCATGAGATTGTGCACTTGCTCATAAAAGTGTCCCATGGCGCGCTGCTCATTGCCTGCACGGCCGTCCGGAGAAAAGTGCGGTTCGGATTTTTGAGCTGTAACAGTGACGTAAGTTGGCTTTTTAACGCGCATCGTTGGTTGGATGCCGGCGCCTCTGCGCTGGTAACGTTCGACACTTGGACTCATGATATCACCTCCTTTGTATTAATATCGGCACAATTGAGCCTTGAGTTAAGTGCAGTCGCATTGCATTCGACATTTGGATATGTGATAATAACATTAAGACATACGACAAGAGGTGAGGTATGCAGACGTTAAGACAACAATTCTTTGAAGATATTACACATGAGATATTAAACCGCAGTTTCATCAAGAAAATGGCGCTCAATCAGGATGTTCTCGAAGCCTATGTCATGGGCAATCACTTTAAAAAGGGACTCGACAATATGCTGAAGGAGAAGCGATTTCATGCAAGAGATGTCTTTGCATTGATGGAACCCCTGGTGCCGATGCTTTGCAAATCATTGCCAAAGGTACCATGGCTGCAATATTTCTATTATCATAGTTTAAGTTATTCGTTTCCCGAAGCCGTTTCGATAACACTTGATCCGACATTTACACCTGTGGCTGAAATATACCTGCGCATTTTGAGAGTGGCGTCGCAGTACCAGCAGCGCGGGGCAGATACCACATGGCAGAGCAAGTATCCGCTGACGCTGCTTACGGAGGAGGAGACGCTGGCGCTGGAAGATCCGCGTGAGTACATGCAGTTTAAAAAAGCATTCTATCAAGAGTTTGTCTATGAAATGATGAAGCTCAATCAGGAAGTGATTGGCTATTCGACGCTGGACCACATCTGTGGGGTGCACTTTATGGCGCTGAAAGTAGCGAGACAGTTAAAAAATGCGGGACTTCCCATTGACCTTGGCAGGGTCGCCGGTGCCGCGGCAGGCCATGATATCGGTAAATTCGGCTGCAAGGCGGATGAAATGAAGCGCGTTGCCTATTATCACTATTTCTATACGGGCGAATGGTTCGAAAAGCATGATATCGTCTATATACGGAATGTGGCCATCAATCATTCCACATGGGATCTTGAGCTTGAGGCGCTGCCGATTGAATCGCTTATTCTCATTTACAGTGATTTTCGCGTCAAAGCAGAGAAGGTCGACAATAAGAGCGTGATGAAGATCTATGATTTGCAGGCTTCCTTCGATGTCATTTTAGAGAAACTCGATAATGTGGATGCGGCAAAGGAAGACCGCTACAGGCGTGTATACCGGTCGCTAAAGGACTTTGAAGACTATTTAATCGACCTTGGCGTCGATATTTCGCGTGAGATGTTTATGGCGCTCAAACCTCAAATCAGGCCAAACCGGAAGTATTTTTCGCTGCTTCAGGGCGCTGCCGTAACGCAGAGCGTCATTTACAGTTCCATTGAACACAATATAAATTTACTGCATCGACTTAGAGACGAAACCTCGCTGAATAAAATGCTGGAACCGGTGCGGAATAGCCGTGACATGACTAATCTCAGAGCGTATGTCGGTATTCTTGAAGAGTATTTTAATTACATGACGCAGAAACAGAAGCAGATCGTCATTAATTTTTTATATGAGAAACTGGTTTCACCGGAAGAAGATATTCGCAAGCAGTGTGCAGAACTCATCGGCGTCATTATTGCGCACTACGATGAGGAAATCCGAAAGGAGACACCGCCGAGCGTCGTCATCAAACCGACGGATTTCGATGCCTTAAAGCTGTTTGATACTTATGTTCGGCGTTTCCTGTTCCCTGAGAACAAGATTATTGATCGCCACAAGAAATATATCAGCTATAGTTTGCGCGATATGCTCTTTACTTTTTTTGAATCCCTTGAGGAAGCGGGTAAGCGCAAAGAAGCAATTGCCACTGTTATTTCATACTTTGAAGCGTACAATGAGGATGAACAAATTCGCTTTTATCTCGTCAAAGCGGCGCGTATTCTGCCGTTTAAAGAGTTTGATGAATCGCAGCGCTTTCTCATTCTCAATTTTGTATCAGGCCTTTTGGATCATCCTGATATGAAACTGCGTTTGCGCGCTTATAATTTGATTTATACCATTTTGCCCTATGCTTCGGAAACGCTGATTGCCCAGTGCCATATTACGCGCGTCTTTGAAAATATCCCGGCAATTTACGATAATCCGGCTGATAATTTTGCGAGGCTGAAGCTTGCCGAACAGCTTAGGACAGATGAACAGACTGTTGAAGCGCTCAAGGGAATCTGCATGAGCGATTTGCAGCTGACGTCCAATATCTTTCTAAGCAATCTCAAAACGGCAACGCTGGACATTGCTAAACGCTTCCAGATCGAATTGCTGATTCGCAATACGCTGCTATACGATTATGAAAACAATTTTTACATGGCGATGCACCTTTGCAATCTCTTAAAGGTCAGTGCGCTCGAATCGGTTCGCAATACGGCGGGAAAAATGCTGCTGGAATTGATACCGCATTTGACATTTGAACAGAAAAACGATATTACCATTGAGCTGCTGCGTGCACTGGAAATGGAGAGCTACGAGTTTACCAAGTACATTCCGCCCTACCTTGGCAAGATCATTTTGCACATTAAGCCAAAAGAACTAGATGAAATTCTCGAAAGCTTTGAGAAGAAAATGAGTACCAACAACGAAAGGCTGATTTCACTGATTGAACGCACCATTGGCCATGCCATCAGCCGTTATGCAGATTATAAATATGCCTTTGAAGAAACAGAAGAGGGGCATGACCATCGCGTGCTCAGAATGTTTGGTATTCTTTTTACGGGATTTGTGCATCCTTCGGGGTTTGTGAACCAAGTGGCGTTTAATGTCATTGCAAAGTCGATTTTTAACGATCGCGCATTGTCGCTTCGGAAAAAGGAATACCTCTACCGCGTTACGATTAAAAAAATTATGTCGTTAATGGTAAATACGGATGAAGAACAGGACATTATTTTTTACAACAATGCGGCAAGCCTAAAATATATTTACCGCTTTGTCAATGAATATCAGCACGTTTACGGCAAGATGACACTGAAACCGCACAATAAAATCGCATTTTTTCCTGGGGCCTTTGATCCTTTTACGCTGAGTCACAAGCAGATTGCAACGGATATTCGCGACAAGGGCTTTGAAGTGCTGCTCTATGTAGACGAATTTTCATGGTCAAAGCGCACGCAGCCAAACCTCATTCGGCGCAATATTATCAAAAAATCAGTTGCCAGTGAAATTGATATTTTTCCGTTTCCAAGAGATATTTCAATCAATATTGCCAACCCGCACGATTTGTCGTTGCTAAAAGAACTTTTTCCGGAATCAGAGGTCTTTCTCGTGGTGGGAAGCGATGTCATTATTTATGCATCTGCCTATGGCTATGAGACGCATACGACCATTAATGAAATACCGCATCTCATCTATGAGCGCGGTGGCATTCACTATGCCAAGGAAGCCAAAAAACGTCTGAAAGAACGCTTAAAAAGACTGCATCCCAGTTCGCAAATCGTAACCTTGCCAAAGGTCTATGAAAACATTAGTTCGACGCTCATCCGCGATTATATTGATGAAAAAAGGGATATTTCATCGTTGATTGAACCGTTGGCGCAGAATTACATTTATGAAAAAAGTCTTTACCAGCGCGAACCCATGTATAAACGCGTGATGTCCAGCAAGGCGATCAATCTTGAAATATATGATGACGTGTCTCCGGCATTTCTGCAAAATCTGGTTGGCGAGACGACAAGCGACAGCGCAAAAGAGTTATTGGCAAAATACCAGTGCCTTAGTGAACGGGAAGGCTTTCGGGTTATTGTACTGAAGCGCGCCGGGAAAGGGCAGGAAGTCATTGCTTACGCGATTTGTCATTGGCTGAGAGCCTCAGGCATTCACAACGAATTCAAAGATACACATATTATCAAATATATTCGAGATGATGCTGTCGGCCGTATTTTGGTCATTGATGGCATTGTCAAGAAAAAAGGGGCAGATGTGCGCAATTTGGAACAAATTGTTCTGACAGAAACGCTGGCACATGCACTTGCTCAAGACTACACCTATTGTATTTACAAGGAATCATTAAGGCCGCAGGTGGCGAAAGAAATTGTAGAGGTGCTTCAGATCCAAGGCTTTATTAATATTTCATCTCAAAAGACCGGTGAAAGCGTCTTTGCCGTGAATATGTCGTCACCTTGTACGGTGAATCTCGATATTCACTCGATGTTTAAAGAACCCTACCGCAATATACCGGAGGTACAGCAGGCGATGAGCCGGACGCGTGCACGGCTGCAAAAGGCATTTACAGAACTTTATCCCGGCAATCTCGTTCTCAATTTTGACCGGGCGATGATCTATGAAACGCTGATTAAGAAAGTGTGCGATGAAAATAAGGTTTCGCCAATTCCACAGGAGCCAAGAAGCTTGGGTAATGCTATGTGCGTGCCTTTTGGCGCCGTCTTCAGGCAGTCGATTTTGCCGAATACTGTAACCAAGGCGTTGCATGCAGAAAAATACTTTTTGCCGGATCTTTCAGAACACCATATCATGGAGTATCCGTTTTACTTGGACATTGAAAATCAGATTAAGATGATTAAATCGTTTAACCGTCCGGTTATTTTAGTGGATGACCTTTTAAACAAAGGCTATCGCATTAAGGCACTGGAGCCGCATTTTAGATCAAATGACGTGAACATTCAAAAGTTTATTGTGGGCATCATGTCGGGTAGCGGCAAGCAGATTGCCGAAGAAATGTCATTAAACTGCGACGCAGCTTATTTTATTCCCAAGATTAAAGTGTGGTTTTATGAGAGCAAGCTCTATCCATTTATTGACGGCGATGCCATTTGGCGCGGCAAAATGCTTGAAAGCAACCTTATCAATTCTGTGAATTTGATTTTGCCGTATGCCTCTGCATCTTATATCGGCGGTACGACAAAAGAAGCGATTTACAATCTGTCGGAAGTGGCGTTGATGAATGCCATTGAAATTATGACGGCAGTGGAAATCGGCTATGAATATGAAAATGACAGGCTCCTCACCATCGATCGATTGGGCGAAGTACTCAATACGCCGCGCTATCCTGATAAGGGCAATCATATTATTTATGCCAACAATGTTAAACCGTCGGAATACCTCAAGGACGACTTGGAGCAGCTTCGAAAGCTTAAGCATTTTTACATCGGGAAATAGGAGGGGCTATGTTCATTTATGACTTTATGGATTTGCAGTGGGTTTCAGAAGAAGCGGTTGAGGTGCTGGCAGATAAGCGCAAACAGGCCGCCGATCTTGAAAAACCGAGTATCTTGCTGCATCGAAGCGATATTCGACGCAGCAAGTGTCAAACGGCAGTAGATGCCGCTTTTTCAAAGTCGCTCAGTCATGAGAGCATTGCGCGCTATCATGAGCATGATCATAATGACTTCACTTTAGAAAACGATTTTTTTCAAAACGTCAAGGATGCAGATTGGCATGTCTTGAAGCACCTTAGGTGGCACAGCGCAGTGAATCTGAACTGGCTTGAGATGATGCATGGAAAGACGGGGTTACAGCCAGCGAATTTTCAACGTGCGCTCTTTTCTAAAAAGAAAAAGTACAGCGTTGCACTGCTGGGGCTGGGCGATGTTGGCGGGACATTGGCCATTGGTCTCAAGCTGCTGGGCGGTGAGGTCATTCACACCCTTAATATTTGGGATATAAATCCTCAGCAGGCAAAGCGCTATGAGATAGAGCTAAATCAAATGCTGCCAAATGCATCGATTAAAGTGAATGCCATTGAGGCAGACGCGCTCTTTGACAGCGATGTCTTCATCTTTTGTGCATCAAAATATGTGCCGCCGGTAGGTGAGAAGGTTCAGGACGTGCGCATGGTGCAGCTTTCTCAAAATGCGCCGCTGGTTCAAATGTATTTGAACAAAGCGCGTGAGAAAGCTTACCAGGGACTTTTCTGTATTGTCTCCGACCCTGTCGACCTGCTTTGCAAAGCAGCTTTTGAAGCCAATATCACGGATCAATATGCTTTTCACTTGATGCCGGAACAAATTCGCGGCTATGGGCTGGGGGTTATGTACGCGCGCGCGCGTTATTATGGCGGCGAAGCTTTTGCGAAAGGCAGAGCTTTTGGCCCTCATGGACAGGATTTGGTTATTGCCAATAATGTGGATGCCTATGACGATGCCTATTCTCTAACGCTGACGCGTGAAGTCGTAGGGGCCAATCTTGCTGTGCGGGCATTGGGGTTTAAGCCGTTTATGGCACCGGCCATTTCATCAGGTGCCTATAGCATCGTTAAGACGCTGGCGGGCGATTGGCATGAAAGTGCTGTTTTTTTGGGTGGACACTACTGGGGATGCCGAAATCGGCTGACAGAATTGGGAACGGAAATTGAAATGCAAAATATACCGGCAGCATTGCTGACGCGTTTGGAAACGGCTTATGAAAGGCTGGGATATTTATGGGCTCAATACACTACGAGCGATTTATAAGCAATGAGGCGATTCCATACCATGAGTTACTGGCGGAATATGCAGCGGCAATTGATAAAAATGACGATAGCGGTATGATTAAGCGGCTGTTTTTTGTTGAGCTGGATGCGCTTGGCGAGAATACCGCGGTTCATGCGCGCCTTTGCGAAGCGCTCCAGCGCCAGGGTGAACGGGCTTTTGAAAACAGTGCCTGCGCTGTGGTGGTATACGCTCAAAGCATTGATTATACAAAGACGTTTATTAAAAAATTTATTTATACGGTTAACCGCATGGGCGGCAGTTTTATTGGACATCCTGCAGTGGAAATACTGCCGAAACTGGCGAATTTCAAGACGCGAAGCACGGCGGAAAACTGTACGCTTGAAGAAGCCTGCGTAGGACAGCTAAAAAGATTGACGGAGAGACTGGCAGATTATCAGGTGCTTCAAAAGAAAACGCTTAAATTGCTGGCGCTCCATGCCGGTCAGGTGGATATGTCTACGACGTTGAGGCTTTGGCATGCTATTCGGCAGCAGTTAACAGTGCAAATGGGCGATCGACTGATCATTGAAGAACTTCATGTCGATGAGGGGACAATATATGACTGCTATGGCTGCCCTTATGAAACCTGTCTGTATTTTGCCAAGGAAAAGCGATGTTTTTATGGGGGGATTGTCGTCAAAGATTTGTTTCCGGCACTTGAATCGGCGGATATCGTCTTATGGGTATGCCCGAATTACAACGATTCAATTTCGGCAAAGCTTATGGCAGTCATCAACCGCATGACGGCACTGTACCGCAATATGTCCTTTTATGATAAATACCTCGCAGCCGTTATCGTTTCGGCCAATTCAGGCAATGATGCCGTTGCGGGGCAATTGATCGGAGCACTTTCCGTTAACAAAGGCTTTAGGCTTTGGCCACAGTTCGCCTTTAGTCTGCTGGCCAATCACCCTGACGATTTGGAAAGATATGATGACCTGACACTGCGCATAAAGAATTATGTCGACATGATGCATGAAAATATGTACAAAAATATGACTAAATCGTAAAAAACGGCTTTTAAAAAACCTATTTTGTGGTATAATAAGAATAAGAAAACAAGTTCTACAACAGGTTGAAAAATGAAGTGAAACTGAGAAACGTATTGATTTTCAAGGAAAGGGTGAGTCCACCAAGAAATTAAGTGTTATCGAGGAAAATGATTTTTTTAACATTGAAATGAAAAGAAGAGTTTTGAGGGTTTCATATATTATGTTAACCCTGATCAATGCCTGATGTATACGGTCACAAGGACCGAATAAAATACTGAAATTTCGCGGGCAGGAGGGAAGGTAGGTGAAATCGCTTAAGACTTGTTGCTAAAGTTTAGATTTAGCATTTAGATGATCTATTGATATAGATTATGTTGGGAACATTGTTTTCGGAACTTTCACAAATTGGTTTAAATAGAAAGGGTGATTCCACCAGAAATGCAAATTGAATCAACGGCGTAAAGAGCCTCTCTAGTCAGGATATTACTAGGGAGGCTCTTTCAGTTAAGTTATGCCGTTGGTTTTGATGTCTTTTTAGGTGAAGTCATTTTTTTGTTTTTAAAAAGGTTGCATTGGTTTTCATTGCGCATTGCCGTTAAAATATTTTTTCGGCTGTGTGGGAGATCCTTATAGATTGTTTTGAGAAAATCACCGATTTCTTCACGCTTTGTATGTTTGTCCATTGGACAGGGACTTTTAAACACGGGAATATGATCTTTATGGATGGTGCCGACAACTTGGGCTTCAGAAGCATCTAAAAATGGTCTAATGACGTGAACGTCTGAACGTGAGAGGTATGATTTGTACTCCAGCGTATTGAGTTTTCCCGCATATAGCATATTTAGAAAAAGTGTGGTCAGTGCATCATCGGCATGATGTCCTAACGCTAAAATGTTGAGTCCACGTTGATTCATCGCGTCTGCAAGTACCCCTCGACGCATGTTGGCGCAAAGTGCGCATGGATTTTTTTCATCGCGAATTTCAAAGACGACTTTAGCAATCTCTGTTTCGACAATGGTATAAGGCACACCGAGCTGTTCGCAAAATGCCCTGGCGCCGGATAGATCAAAGTTATTAAAACCCATGTCAACCGTAATCGCTTCGAGATGAAATTTAAAGGGACTAAAGGTCTGAAAGCGCGCGAGCAAATAGAGCAGTGCCATACTGTCCTTGCCGCCTGAAAGACCGACGGCGACGCGGTCTCCCTCTTGAATAAGAGCATAGTCTTGAATTGTTTTTCGCATAATGCCTAAAAGGCTGGTCATAAATTACCTCTCAAATTATGATTGCGTATTGGAACGCTGGGATAGCGCGTCATTTAGTAACGATTTTAGTGGTATCTCATAAAACAGGACCTATGTAAGATCATAGGCCCTTCATTGTATGAAAAAAATAGGATAGCATGTCATCTGGTTTCTATTAAAGCGCATTTGCGCGTAAAAATCAAGCCTGCTCTTTTTGGATCTTTGTTTTACTGAGATTGACCATAAGGATACACTTCGCTGTAAGTATTGCTCCAATTGCCGTCAGCATCCATGATGCGAAGGGAAATTGTATACTCTCCAACTGTATCAAATATCGGGTATAAATTGTCGGTGATAAAGCTTTGAATGAGCTGGTCATCGTAATAGACAGACCACTCGCATGATTCGATCGGCTTGCTGCAGGCACTGGTATTGATAAAGGCAACACGGTCATCAGAAAGCGTTTCAATGCGATAAGAAGCTTCAAAGATTTCAGGCTTAAAAAAGAAACTTTTAATGCCAAAGGCAACCACGGCAATAAAGATCAACGTCATCGCAATTGGAAATATAATGGCCTGCCAAGATTTTGACATTTCAGAATTATTTTTTCTCGCTGTCGACTGTCTTTTTTTCTGTGGAGCAGAAGCTGGCTCTACAAATGGCTCTACCGAAGGCTTTACAGATGTCTCAAAAGGATCTTCTGAAGGTGTGAGGTCACAGAAATCAGGAAGATCGGCTGCTGTAGAACCGTCAAGGACGGCAGTTGCCTTGTCTGTATAATGAGTCGATGGTGCTAAAAAACTTTCCATTGTATTTGCGAATACCATTTCAGTATCATCTGCCTCACTATCCGATACTACGCTTTCATCCTCATTAGTCTCATCATCCGATACGTCCTGTGCCATGCTTTCGATCTCATCTACCTCAGCATCTGATACTTCCTGTGCCATGCTTTCGGTCTCATCAGCCTCAGCATCCGATACGTCCTGTGCCATGCTTTCGATCTCATCTGCCTCAGCATTTGATACGTCCTGTGTCATGCTTTTGGCATCATCAGCCTCATCATCCGATACGTCCTGTGTCATGGTTTCGGTCTCATCTACCTCAGCATCTGATACGTCCTGTGTCATGCTTTCGGCATCATCTACCCCAGCATTCAATACGTCTTGCACCATGCTTTCAGCCTCATCATCCGATGCGTCCTGTGCCATGCTTTCGGTCTCATCAGCCTCAGTATCTGATAGGTTCTGTGCCATGGTTTCGGTCTCATCAGCCTCAGCATCCGATATGTCCTGCGCCATGGTTTCGGTCTCATCTACCTCAGCATCTGAAGTTGAGGTTACTGTGGGGTGGGAATCTGCTGGCGCCACATCATGTGCAGTGAATGAAAAAGTTGAATTTTCGTTTGTCGACGACTCTTCAACAGCAAAAGAATCATTGTTTGAGACAGAAAAAGTGAGGTGGTATTCAAAAGGAATGGCATCAATGGCCTCTGGCTTTTCATAGATAAAAATATCCTTAAAATGCTGGATGAGTACATCCAGTGTAGGGTAAAAAACATTCCCCAATATGAGATTGTTCATGAACTGAATGTGATGCTCGTTCTTGGACAGCAGTATTTTTTCCATTAAAAGGCCAATTTGA
>JASUSA010000015.1 GCA_030446305.1 Clostridiales bacterium
GATTACACCCTGCCGTGCAGGGAATGAAACCCTTTAAATAGCGGTAATATGTGGTCGACTTCTCCAGATTACACCCTGCCGTGCAGGGAATGAAACTTTTCATTCAAGCACTGGCAGCTAACCCAGATAGGCGATTACACCCTGCCGTGCAGGGAATGAAACGTTGCAACTCTTAGAGCTGTATAAGTTTTCCCACCAGAGATTACACCCTGCCGTGCAGGGAATGAAACTAAGAAACCGTATATCGGTTCTAGGTTCTTGCCTATCGATTACACCCTGCCGTGCAGGGAATGAAACTTCTGTTCACCGGAAAGATACGAGCGCCATACAAAGATTACACCCTGCCGTGCAGGGAATGAAACTGCAATCGCACAGTCGATTTTGTATTTTCATTGAGAGATTACACCCTGCCGTGCAGGGAATGAAACATACTACCTTTTCAGTTTGTCCTTGAGTTCCTAAATGATTACACCCTGCCGTGCAGGGAATGAAACTAAATATTAATTCCTCCACATTTTTACATTTATTCTTGATTACACCCTGCCGTGCAGGGAATGAAACTTTTCTGTGTAGTCTGTCCAATATCTTATTTATTTGAGGTCACTATGGATGAGCTAAAGAAAATGTGATCGTAGAAATGAAGATGTACAATCGGCAATTGGTGCCGAGGGCAGAACTCGCACCCGTTATAATGCATCTTGTGAATAATGGTGACGTTTACGATTATGAAACCCTAAACTGTCGCCATTTTCTGATTATTACATCTTTTTTGAAAGCGACATGATTTTAGAAAAAGTATCTTGCCAAGTAGAGGTGCTTATGTTAATATAGAAACGTTCCTTGCCGAAGTGGTGGAATTGGCAGACGCGCCGGACTCAAAATCCGGAGAGGTAACACTCGTGCGGGTTCGACCCCCGCCTTCGGCACCAAAAAGGTAAAACCGTTGAATTTTCAACGGTTTTATTTTTATTGTATTGAACAATTTTTAGTTGATCATTTATACGACAGTGATTTGTATACAGCGTTTTGATTAAAATCACTTATACATACGAACAGCAATAATCAGATACTTCGTCAACTGTGACTTTAAACTTACTGTTAGCGGGGACTTCAAAGGTTTGTCCCGCCTCAAAGTCTTGCCAGTCTTCACTGCCCGGTAATAATACGCTTAGTTTGCCTGCTAATATTTCCATTATTTCCTTTGCTTCTGTCCCAAATTCATACTCGCCAGGCATCATGATGCCCAATGTTTTACGTGTACCGTCCTCAAAGAGAACCGTTCGGCTGGTTACTTTTCCTTCAAAATAGATATTGGCCTTTTTAATGACCGCAACATTTTCAAAACGCATTGTGTTTCCTCCTAAAAATAGATATCATTTCCCGATGAATAACGCACGATCTTTATGCTCATCTGCATCTTCATAAAAGCGGGTTTATCCTAGTATCTTATACGTTTATGGTTATTTCTGCAATCCTTTCTTGCCTAATTCCTTTTGATCCTCTATACAGTAGCATATCAGTGGTTTTTAAAATAGTATAAATTAAAAGACCTGCCTTGCCGGAAAGAACATAATTGCCAAAATCGTATTTATTCACATTCAACATGCTTTGCGTTATAATAATGACTGTAGGCTTTTCAGTTGACGCTAATTGTGGTGAACGTACGGTCATATACTGGATGTATTTTAAAAATGAGAAAATCGAAAGATATGTAACTTGAATAATATAGAAGTGTTATTGAACATAAACGATTGCTTTAAACTAAAAATTCAGAAGGAGAGCAGAGAATGGTTCAAAATGACAGAATTATAAAGACGAGAAATGCAATGCAGCAAAATGGTGTTGATGCCTTGCTGATTACAACTATGGCGGATATTCGCTATTATACCGAAATTGACTTTCACAGCGGCGAGCGGTTTGTCGGTCTTTTAATGACGCAGGACAAGCTGCTTTTAATCATCAATAAACTGTTTCCAATGTTGCCCATGGCTGGCTTGACCATACAGTCATATGATGACATTGAAGAACCCGTTAAGTATGTTGTTGACCAGTTGTCAGATGGGATCACGTTAGGCATTGATAAGTTCATGGCGAGTCAATTCCTGCTTAGAATCATCAATATGCGCAGCGATTTAAAATTGACCCTTGGGTCTGCTATTGTCGATCGCGTGAAAATGGTCAAAACCAAAGAAGAAGTATCGAAAATGATAAAGGCATCGCAGATCAATGATCGCGTGATGGACATGGTGGCAGCGTATCTTAATGCGGCATCTGCTGATAATGTGACTGAACTGGAAGTTGCAGCCAAAATAGCGCAGTTTAATGAATCGGTTGGCATTGATGAGCTGTCTTTTACACCGATTGTGTGCTTTGGCAAAAATGCGGCAGAACCGCATCATGAAAACGATGAGACTGTCTTGGAAGACGGCATGGGCATTATTGTCGATATGGGTGGTTTATCAGAAGGGTATTGCTCTGATATGACGCGGACATTCTTTAAAGGCCAGCCGGATGAAGCGTTTAAGAAAGTATATGAGATTGTAAAGACGGCAAATGAGCGTGCGATTGCCACGGTAAAACCCGGGGTTAAACTTTCTGAAGTTGATGCAGCAGCACGACAGTATATTACTGAAATGGGCTATGGTGATTATTTCACACATCGTACCGGACACGGCATTGGTGCAGACGTACATGAATTTCCGGATGTTTCGGCGGTTTCCGATGTCATCTGTGAACCCGGCATGACCTTTTCAATTGAACCGGGCATCTACCTTACCGATAAGTTTGGCATTCGCATTGAGGATTTGGTTTGTGTAACAGAAGAGGGGTGTCAGGTGCTCAATGATTTTTCTAAAAATTTAATTAATTTTAAGTAAAACGCATTGTATACAAGATGAAATGGTGTTACAATGGTTAACATAATTATGTATTTTGAAATGAAATAGGAGTTGTTATGGATCCAATTAGCCATGGTATTATCGGCATCGCTGTCGCATCATTCTCTCATGAGCCCGTTGCAATGACTTCAGCCATTACGATCGGTAGTATGTTGGGTGCAATGTCACCTGATTTAGATTTTGTGATCAGAATTTTTAAAGATGACGTAGAGTATTTAGAGCACCATCGAGGGTTTAGCCATTCACTGCCAATGCTGGCGCTTTTCAGCATCGGTATCACAGCAATGCTGTCGATGATGCCATTTGATAATTTTCAGTTTTGGACGATATTAATGTGGACGTTTTTAGGCGCCTTATCCCATACGGTATTTGATATTTTGAATTCCTATGGAGCGCGGCTGTTTCAGCGCAAGCGGAAAGGCAATATTTTGACGCTTTATGATCCGATTGTGACACTCGTCTGCTTTGGGCTTATCTTTAATCGTCAGAATGGCCTCGGCATATTTGCACTTGCCGCTGCGGTCATTGGGCCTTACCTGATCTTGCGTTGGTACATGCGGGAGCGTGCACGTAAAAACATCATGAAAGCGCTTGAGGCTGTAGATACCATCGAAGATGTTAATGTCATGCCGTCACTGAAAATCTTTTACAAATGGGATTTTGTTGCAAGAGGCGATCAATACAACATCGTCGGACAGTACAATCCGTTTAGACGAGACCCCATACACATTATTAAAAAGTTTGAGATTAAGGATAAAAATCTGTTGGCCATCGTTCAGAAGACGGCGATCGGCAAGAAGTTTTCGCAGATGTCGCCAAGTTTGCACATTGAAGTGATTGACGAAGAACCAACTTATGTAACGGTTCGCATTATAGACCTGCGATATTTTTTCAGAAATGCATTTTTACATCAAGGGACGCTGATTCTCGATTCGGCCTACAACCCTGTTGAAAGTGTTTTTCATCCTTATAAGTTCTCAAAGGCAGTACTCGTCGCAAGTTAACGGCAATTGCCGCTGTAGCCAACAGCACAGATAAAAATGATAATCGCAATTAAGGCATTCGAATACCGGTGATTCCTCACTGGGGCGGATGCCTTTTTATATGCCCGAGTACATGGCCTAAACCATAAGCCAAAAGTCATCTTGTTGACGCCAATGGCAAAAGGGTATAATGGTAGAAGGTTAATCTCTAAAATAACAAAACAGATGAAAAAACAGATGAGAAGACAGATAAAAAACGGATAATCGGATGACAGTTGGAACTTTTTGACGAATACTGCCGTCTAATGTATATACCTTCAGAAAGGAGCGCCTGATGGAATCAAAACTGATTGAAAAGAGCATTAAAGGCGATGTTGCTAGTTTTGAGCTGCTGATCCAGAAATACCGGCAGTACGTCTACAACATCACTTATCGGATGATGGGCAATTCCCACGATGCCGATGATATGGCTCAAGAGGCATTGATTAAAGCATTTAAGGCAATACACCAATTTAAAGGTGATTCTCAGTTTTCAACATGGCTATACCGCATTGCGATGAATACCTGCAAAGACGAATTGAGAAAGCGAAAAGAAGCGACCTTACCGCTTGATGAACGCATTGACACGATGACAGAAGCGGATCGCGCACAAACAGATCCATTGCTGATTTACGAACAAAAGGAATTGCAGGCAAAAGTTCAAGGGGCATTGGATCGCCTCTCGGCAGACGGCAAGGAAGTGATTATTTTAAGAGATATATTAGGCTACAGTTATGAAGAGATTGGCAGAATTCTGGAAGTACCTATTGGAACGGTGCGCTCGAGAATTAATCGTAATCGAATCATGCTGAAAGACATTTTAAAAGCAGAAGCGTAGAAAGGAGTAAAATGATGTGTGATCAATACAAAACACTGATGAATGCCTACATTGACGGCGACATCACTGAAGCACAAATCAAAGAACTCGAGCAACATGTTGCGCACTGCGAATCATGCATGATCGAGTTTGAAGAACTTAAATATGTAAAGACGCTTCTTGATGAGGAGGTCTTAATGCCATTGCCAAAAGACTTTGACGAACGATTGCATCAGCGGCTATTGGAAGCGGCAGCTACAGTTGAAAGAAAAGATGACAAAGATACCATTGGTTCGAGCATTATGGGAAAGATCAAGCACCTCGGTTGGAAATCCCGTGCACTTGGTGGTGTGGCGGCTGTATTGATTATTGGTGTTGTGGTCGTTAAAACCGCATTCCCATATGGTTTTTACATGGGCAAATCCTCAGACAGTGCCGCTGCTGCTAACTATATCACGGCTGAGGAATCAACAGAGATGGCGCCGCAGTCCTTTGGGATTAGTTATGATAACGCAGATGTTACAGAATCAAAAGCCGTGACGGCAGCGACAGAAGCGAGAGGCGCAGATGGCGATTATGAGAGCCCGGAAATGACGTCCAATGACAGCAGTCAAAACAGTCAGTATCGGAATGGGCGAATTATCCTTAAAACAGCCAATCTCTCCATCGACGTCGAATCCTATGATGAGACAGTTGCGGCGATTAAGGCGGTTTTAGAAGGCACTGAAGGTTATATCGAAAGTGAACAAACCAGTTATAAAACGCGTTATACAGACCGTGACAATCTAAGATACGGCAGTTTTGTCTTAAGGGTACCGGCAGATTTGTTCGATCAAATGCTCGACAGTATTAAAGCGAATGGCTTCGTCAATTATGACAATGTCAATTCGGAAGACGTGACGAAGTATTACAGAGATACCGCGTCCCAAGTTGAAAATTTAAAAATTACAGAAAACCGTTTGCGCGAAATTCTGGAAAAAGCAACCGATGTTTCAGATATTTTGGAAATTGAAAATGAACTCACCAGAACGCGCCGTGAAATTGATGCATTAACCAACCAACTGAAAAATTGGGAAGATTTAGCCGACTTGTCTTACGTATACGTCGAAATAGATGAGGTCGAATCGCTTAATCCAACCATTGAACCCATTGATGATTCCGTTCTGGCAAAAGCGAAAGAGGGTTTCATTGATACCATTAACGCCATTGTGAAGACGACCATGGAAATATTCATATGGCTCGTTGCCAAATCACCGGTCCTGTTAATCCTTGCAATCCTTGCATGGGTCGGATCAAAAATATGGCGCAAGAAAAGACATAAAAAAATCTAGTGATAAAGAAATCTAGTGATAAAGAAATCTAGTGATAACAAAAGCTAGTGAAATCAAAAGGAAATTGCACAATAAAAGATGAATGGTTCAATTTCCTTACATCACACACATGCATAAGGAGGCATAAAAATGAAAAATAAACTGATAATAGGAATTACATCCATTATGATGATCATGGCAGTTGCAGCCTTTTCTGTATCGCTCAGTGCGCCAACGGCTGTCAGTGTTGCAGATACGGAAGGCACTTCCGAGATTCAGAATACAGTTGTCGTCAATGGAACCGGCACGATGCAGGTTGCGCCGGATATGGCCACCATCAACATCGGTGTTCAAACACAAAATGAAGACGCCAACATTGCACAGCAGGAAAATGCAAAGCTAATGGATCAAGTTGTGAGTGCCATTAAAGCACAGGGTATCGCCGCAGAAGATATCAAAACGGCACAGTACAATCTCTATAAAACATCTGATTACAGCAGCAGTACCGATAAGCGAAAAGAGTACTATGTAGCAAATAACACTGTAAATGTCATCGTCAAAGATATTGATAAAGTCGGCAGCATCATTGATGTGGCATCATCCAATGGCGCCAATAACATCAACAACATTACATTCTCAGTTGAAGATGATTCAGCATTTTACCAAGAAGCTTTAAAATTGGCGATGACCAATGCGAAGGGTAAAGCGACTGCCATTATGAGTACATTTGGCAAAACGCCTTCCATTCCACAGCAAGTGAATGAATCATCAAGCGGCGGTTCAATTGTCTATAACACTGAAGCAGTGAGAGCGCTGGCAATGGATAGCGTCAGCACGCCGATTGAAAGTGGTCAAATCACAATTACGGCAAAAGTATCTGTCACATACGGCTATTAAGATGAAAGCGGTATGACGTTAATCAAGAAAGACGCATAATTGATAGACGTCAATAAAGATTGAGACAATTCCATGCACATCCTGATAACGAAATCGTCCATATGTACCTCATGTATGGGCGATTTTTTTGCGTTCAGCAACAGTTTGTTTAAGGATACACGTAAAAGCATTGTTTTAGCATCATTTACATATTCTGTATATGTCTACAATGCAAGTACACACTGATTGGTAAAAGATAACCAGAGTGTCCCTCTTTCGCAAACATTTTCCGTATGTAATGGGTAAAAAAGTGCGTAAAATATTACTGTTGTTATATTATTACAATAAAAATATGATGCAAAAATGCATGCGTAGGTTGTATCAAAATGCATTGAAATGTTTAAATAATGCGTTTTGTCCGATCTTAAAATGTCCGATAATAACGAAAAACAATCGTTGAATAATAAAAAAAATTTAACAAATAATAAAAAAAAGTGTGGAATCTCAGCTATATAATTACTTTAAAGGGCTTGACAAACCTAGTTTTTAGGAACAAAATGAATATATTATATGCAGGGTGGTCCGTATGTTAAGATTACTTAATCAATTATCTACAACCATTTTGACAAAACAGTTAAAAAGTGCGCAATCAAATCATTCGGGCTACGAATATTTCGTAATGCTCATAATTTAAATACGGTATTATTGAAATGAGCGATTTTGTTTGCGAACAAAAGACACTCATTATTTTATTTGGAGGGCTATCATATGAGGTATATCTTAAAAAGGCTTTTGACGACGATCCCCATTATCATTGGCGTGAGCTTTCTGCTTTATGTCATGTTGAATATCGTTCCGGGCGATCCGGTGGCGCTGATGATGGGGGAGCATATCAATCCGGATACGATTGAACGCGTTAGGGCACGCATGAATTTGGATGATCCGTTAATGATTCGTTTTGTGAAGTATTTATTGGATGCATTGCATGGCGACTTTGGCTATTCATACAAATTAAAACGTGAAGTATCGACACTCATATGGCAAGCTTTCCCGAATACGCTTATTTTAGCGGTTTCAGGCGCGTTGGTTTCATGGATTATCGGTATTCCGGCCGGCATTATTTCTGCCGTTAAGAAAAACACATGGATTGATTACGCTGTAATGACATTTGCACTGATTGGTGTATCAATGCCTGTATTCTGGGCTGGATTGCTGGGTCAGTACTTCTTTGGTCTTAAACTGCAGTGGCTGCCGATTTCAGGTTTTGACGGACTCAATATTAAATACATTATCATGCCGGCAGTTGTATTAGGATGGAGTGCCGCTGCAACTATTGCACGGTTAACGCGATCAAGCCTGCTGGAAGTAATGAGTTCAGACTATATCCGTACTGCGAGAGAAAAAGGGTTGCTAAGGCACCAAGTCGTGGTTGGACATGCATTAAAAAATGCATTTTTACCGGTTATAACGGTTATGACAATTCAAGTGGCTTCGCTTTTATCCGGTGCGGTTATCACCGAGACGATCTTTGGTATTCCGGGAATAGGACGTATTGCTGTCAGCGCTATTCAAACGAGAGACATGCCCCTCTTGCAGGGCAGTGTGATGTTTGCAACTGTTTTAATCATATTGGGCAACTTGCTGGCAGATATACTTTACGGTTTTATTGATCCGCGTATTAAATACCACTAGGAGGAACGGAAACGATGAGTGATTGGATAACAACGATGAGAAACAGCAGCTTCGGTCCGTTTCAGCGAAAGACGATCCGATATATGCATGAAATTGAACAGCAAATAGAAGGCTCAAATGCAGAACCCGATATTAAAAATGCAACGCGAGAAGATGAAAATAATCTTTTAGAAGATAATAGCCAATTAAGTGAAAAGCAATCGGACAAAGAACCGGACAAAATGCCGGAAGATCAGGATGATACCATGATCGCAGCCGATTCCATCTGGCGAGAACTGTTACAGTCTATCTATAAAGATAAAAAAGCTTTTGTCGGGGCAATATTGGTCATTGCATTTGTCATTATTGCTTTGGGAGCACCAATATTTGCGCCCTATGATCCCTACGAGGTCGATATGGCTGAAATGTTAGTGCCGCCGTCATTTGTGGACGGTGCCGCTGAAATGTCAGACAACAGTTATATTATCGGTACGGATTTTCTAGGCAGAGATATTATGAGTCGGATTATCTATGGTGCTAGAATCTCACTGGCAATTGGCTTAATTCCGCCGCTTATTACGTTGGCGATTGGGACATTGCTTGGCATGACCGCTGGTTATTACGGTGGTAAAACGGATTACCTCATTATGCGCCTTGCCGATATCTGTATGTCGTTCCCGTCGCTTTTGCTGGCGATGGTGGTTATGTATACACTGGGTGCCTCACTTTTTAATATTTTTATTGCACTCAGTATCGTCAATTGGGGCGGTACATCAAGAATTATAAGGGCGCAGACGCTTTCGCTGAAACAAAAAGAATTTGTTGAAGCAGCGCGTTCGATGGGCGTCAGCAAATGGAAAATACTGTGGCGTCATATTTTTCCTAACTGTATTCCTTCGCTTATTGTACTCTTTACCCTTAGTGTTCCGGAAGCGATTATGTCAGAGGCGGGGTTATCCTTTTTGGGCGTCGGTGCTCAACCGCCAATGCCGAGCTGGGGCTTAATGATCTCCAGAGGCAAAGAGTATCTGTTCTCTTCGCCATGGGTGGCGATTACCCCGGGGATTGCCATTTTTATCGTCGTTATTGCATTTAACTTTATTGGTGACGGGCTACGCGATGCACTAGACCCGTACACAAAACACGATTAGGAGGCAGGCATGTCTGACGTTTTGGTCATTAATCATTTGAAAACGTATTTTAAAACAAAACACGGTATGAATCCTGCTGTTGATGATATATCCTTAAAGCTGCAAATGGGAAAGATTACAGCCCTTGTTGGTGAATCCGGAAGCGGCAAGAGTATGACGGCGATGTCGATACTTGGACTTATTCCAAAACCGAGCGGCGTCATCATGCCCGGCAGTGAAATTCTATTTGAAGGCAAAGATTTGACAACCTTAAAAGAACGGGAAATTGCGAAAATTCGCGGCAATAAAATTGCCATGATCTTTCAGGAGCCCATGACATCACTCAATCCAGTTTATACAATTGGTAAACAGTTGACGGAACCGCTTCGCATTCATCAGAAACTCTCAAAGCAGGAAGCAAAAAAGGTTGCCATTTCCTATTTGGAAAAGGTGAGAATACCAGACCCTGAAAAACGGTTTAACAATTATCCGCATCAGCTTTCCGGCGGTCTCAGACAGCGTGTCATGATTGCAATGGCAATGATTTGTGAGCCTAAACTCATTATTGCAGATGAGCCGACAACCGCACTGGATGTTACCATTCAAGCACAGATCCTATCGCTTTTATGCGGCGTTCAAAAAGACCTCAATACGGCGATCTTATTTATAACGCATGACCTTGGCGTCGTCGCGGAGATCAGCGATACGGTTTGCGTCATGTATGCAGGTCAAATTGTAGAACAGGCAGATGTTAAAACATTATTTGAAAAGCCTATGCACCCGTATACAAAGGGCTTATTGAAGTCACTTCCTCGTGTCGATGACGATGTAACAGAACTGTACAGCATCAAAGGCATGGTGCCAAATCTCATACATTTGCCAAAAGGCTGCCGATTTGCATCAAGGTGCCCTGAGGCAACGGCTATTTGTCATCAGGAAATACCGCCAAGAGAAATGATATCAGGAGATCATGAGGTATTTTGCTGGCTGCCTCGAAAGGAGGCAACCAATGTCTGAGCTATTAATGACGGCATCAAATTTAAAAAAATACTATGAAGTCAAAGTCCAAAGTGTCTTTAGCGGCGGCAAAAGCAAAGAAGTGGTTAAGGCAGTGGATGGTGTCAATATCGAAATTGGCAAGGGCGAAACTGTTGCACTCGTTGGCGAATCAGGTTGTGGTAAGAGTACGCTCGGCCGGCTACTCATCAATTTGATTTCGCCCACTGAAGGTGATGTCGTCTTTAAGGGCGATTCTATTTTTGCATTGCGCGGCAAAGCGGATAAAGCTTTTAGGAAAGATGCATCGATAATCTTTCAGGATCCTTATGCATCACTGAATCCGCGTATGAAAGTTAAAGATTTAATTGGCGAACCCCTTTTAACGCATGGGATGACCAATGCAAAAGAGCGATACGAAAAAGTAGCAGAGCTCATGAAAATTTCTGGTCTGAAGCCGGAATATGCCAATCGTTATCCGCATCAATTCAGCGGCGGACAAAGACAGCGCATCGGCATTGCCAGAGCACTGGCGCTCAATCCGAGCCTTATTGTGTGTGATGAAGCAGTCTCTGCTCTGGATGTATCCATTCAGGCGCAGATCCTCAATCTTTTAAAATCGCTCCAAAAGGATTTTAATTTGACCTACTTGTTTATATCGCATGATTTAAGTGTCGTGCGCTATATCAGCGATAAAGTTTACGTGATGTATCTCGGTAAAATTGTTGAATACGGCGATCCAAAGAGCCTCTATTCAGATCCAAAGCATCCTTATACAAAATTTTTGCTGGATGCGGTGCCAATCCCAGACCCATCTCAGCGAAACCGTGAGAAAATGATCTTGGAGGGGGATATCCCAAGTGCGATTAATCCGCCGTCTGGATGCCGTTTCAGAACCAGATGCCCATTTGCAACGGATAAATGCAAAAATGAGATTCCGGAGATCGTAAAAACAGATGAAAGAGGTTATGCATGTCATTATCCTTTGTAGTCAATACGCTTTAATGGCATTCATTTGATTTAGCAATAAAATTTGATTTAACAGCAATAGATGGGTCTAATGATCATTTATTGGTTTAACGATAATAAAATGAATAATCATTTTTATTATAATAGCGCTTCAAAAGACGTTTAGACAAAACAAAATGAATGAAGCAGTAAATCCGGCGGGGATCAAAATCCTGTATCGGATCAAAACAAAGAACAAGGGGGATAAAAAATGAAAAAGAAGTTAATCGCATTAAGCCTCGTAGCGGCAATGCTCTTTGCATTGACAGCATGTGGCGGCAGCAAAAGCGAAGAAGGCGCATCGAGCACAGCTTCTTCATCAGAAGCATCGGGTTCAACCGCTGAAAAAGTTCAGTTTGTCGTGCCTTATGATGAAGATCCAGGAACGGCTGACGTTGCAAAAACGACAGAATTTTACGCACTGCCGCTTAATATGTTCGACCGATTGGTAGAATCCGTTACGGTTGCACCCGGTAAAAGTGAACTGGTTCCCGGTCTTGCAGAAACATGGGAAGTCAGTGACGATGGTTTGGTTTACACATTCCATTTAAGAAAAGGGGCGCTTTTCCAAAATGGTGATGAAGTCAAAGCTGAAGATGTTTATTTCACATTCGACCGCATGCTCGATCCGGCAACAGAAGGCTTGAATACAGACTTCTTTGATATGATTAAAGGTGCTGAAGCGAGAATGAATGGTGAAGCAGACAGCACAGAAGGTATTAAAATTGTCGATGATTATACACTTGAAATAACGCTAAATGAGCCATTTGGACCTTTCGTAGCAGGACTTGCAACACCGGCTGGTTCTGTATACTGTAAAAAAGCGGTTTTAGAAGCTGGCGACCAATTTGGTATTGATCCGGCACTTACAGTCGGTAGCGGCCCTTTCAAATTAGCTGAATGGACAGTAAACGACAAAATCGTTCTTGAAGCGTTTGACAATTATTGGGGTGGTCGTGCACAATACGACGAACTCGTCCTCAAAATTGTACCGGATGCTGAAACAGCGAGAATGCTCTTTGAAAGCGGCGAAATCGATGTCTTCAACTGTGACATGGCGAGAAGCCAAATCCCATACTTTGAATCAAATGACAAATGGAAAGATTTAATTGTCTCCGGTCCAAGAGTTGGCGTTTATTATATCTGTCTCAATCAATCCATTGAACCGCTTGGCGACGTTCGCGTCAGAAAAGCGCTCCAAATGGCAATTGACAGAGAAAACATGCTGGCACAAATGTTCTATGGCAAAGGTCAGCTCGTCAACGGCATCATGCCTCCGGGCCTCTATGGCTACAACAGCGACCTTCCGGTAATTCCTTACGATCCTGAAGCAGCAAAAGCATTACTTGCAGAAGCTGGTTACCCAGACGGATTTGCTTTTGAAGTCGCACAGGAAACAGACAGTCCAAACACACTTAAAATCAATGAAATCATTCAATCTGACCTTGCAAAAATTGGGGTAGACGTTACCATTACACAATTGGATGAATCAACATTCTTTGGTATCCGTAAAACTGGTGAACTCCCTAGCTACTACAGCAGCTGGTCAGCAGATTTCAACGATCCTGACAACTTTATCTACACATTCTTTACAGAGAAAAATGCGGTTAGCCGTTCGTTCAACTATGTCAATGCAGACATTCAACAAAAAATTGAAGACGCAAGAATTATGACAAATGCTGATGAAAGAATCGCGACCTATCAAGAAATTGAAAAGACGATTGTACATGACGATGCAGCGTGGATTCCACTCTTCGAACTCGATCACCTCTTCGTCGTTCAACCATATGTTAAAAACTACAAAGTTGCTTGGAACGGCTGGTCTGATCAGTCTTACTACAGCATCCAAATTGAAAAGTAAGGAAGTGTCATTATGATGATGGACATCACCTCTCGGATAAACGCCATTAATTTCAGCTTTAGCGGGTTGATGGGGATTTACGCGAATGACTTTAAAGGCAATATCATCGCAATTAATGAGAATGAGTGTTTTGAAACGGCGAGCTGCATAAAAGTACCGATTTTAGCCACGCTGCTGAACGAAGTAGAAAAGGGAAATTTGAGCCTAGACGACCCATTGGTTTATACGCCGGAAAATTTTATTGACGGCAGTGGCGTCTTAAGATCACTGACACCGGGCCTTTCGCTGTCCACACTTGACTTTGCAACGCTGATGATTATCGTCAGTGATAATATTGCAACCAATGTTCTCATTGATTTGTTAGGCATCGACCGTGTTAATGCCGTGTGTGATTCACTTGGCATGACACAGACGAGACTTCACAATAAAATTGATTTTGTCAAATACAGACAGCTTGGCACAACGACGCCAAAGGAATATGCCGTTATTTTTGAACGCGCATACCAAGGCGAGCTATGGAGTGTCGAACAGTCCGAACGCTTCGTGGAAATTCTCAAAAAACAGCATTACAACACGATGCTGACAAAGGCGCTGACGCCGTATTATCTCGATGCAGAAGATACGGGTGATGAAGAAGTGCTGTCCATTGCTTCAAAGAGCGGCAGCATGAATGCCTGTCGAAATGACGGTGGGATTTTTTATACACCTTACGGCGGATATGTTTTAACGCTTTTAACGAAGAATTTCAGTGACAAACTGTTTTATAATGAACATGAGAGCTTTAAATTTGGCCCGCAAGTGAGCCGTTTGCTGCTCGACCATTTCCTTTCAAAAGAAGGATCATTCTAAAAAACGGGTGACCGTTATGCAAAGCGCTGTTTCAGACTGATGAAACAGCGCTTTTTGCGTATTGATCGTTGCTGCCGGCTTATTGTCGCATGCGATTTCTGCTGATCTTATGCTATAATAGGATACAGGTATGATAAAGAATAAAATGGAGGCTGAAATGGCTAAAATCATTATCCTAGATGGCAACAGTTTAATTAACAGAGCTTTTTTTGCACTGAAGGACTTGAGAAATTCAAAGGGGATTTACACTGGCGGTGTCTTAAAATTTACCGAAATGGTATTAATGCTGATAGACGATTTTCAACCGACGCATTTTGTCGTTGCATTTGATATGAAAGGTCCGACATTTAGACATTTGTCTTATGATGCGTACAAGGGAACGCGAACAGGCATGTCAGATGAGCTGGCCATGCAGATGCCGATAACAAAGGAAATGCTTGATGCACTTAATATTTCTAGAGTGGAACTGCAGGGATATGAAGCGGATGACCTTATTGGCACCATTGCGAAACAGTCAAAAGCAAATGGCATTGAAGCGCATATTATAACAGGTGATAAAGATGCGCTGCAGCTTGTAGATGACGGCGTCCACGTTCATATTACGAAAACGGGCATATCGAGCTTAAAAGATTATGATAATGCTGCGATTATGGAAGAATGGGGCGTTACAGCTGATCACGTCATTGATTTTAAAGGACTTAGCGGTGACAGCGCCGATAATATTCCGGGTGTTAAAGGCGTTGGGCCAAAAACAGCTCAAAAGCTGCTGGCACAGTTTATTACTGTAGAAAACCTGATAGAACACGTTGAAGAAGTTGAGAATGTCCGTATCCGCAACCTCATCATTGAGCATGCAGAAGATGCATTAATGAGCAAGCGCCTTGCCACGATTCATCAAGATGTTCCAATTGACATTGATCTTGAAACGTTTAAAATTGTAGAACCCAATTTGGAAGCAACCATTGGTTTAATGAAACAATACGAATTGACGTCTTTACTTAATCGGATCAGACCAGTTGAAAAAAAGGCAATCGAAACGATTTCGGCAGACGATGTCATCTGCGATCCTGAGGAAGCCATAAAGGCGGCTTTAAAGGCAGGTAACATGTACATCAGAACGGCTGTGGAACCTTCAACAGCGCGCTATATGACGTGCTATGGCATGGCAATGAATATTGACGGTAAACTGTATTACGCAGAAGGTGAAGCACAATTACAGGCGCTGAAGCCTATACTGGAATCAAATGAAATTAAAAAGATGGGATTTGATATAAAGCCTGATTACCTGTGGTGTTTTTCAGAAGGCATTGCATTGAACGGTGTTGATTTTGACGGTTATATTGCCTCTTATCTCATTAATCCTGCCAGGCGAAATTATTTGATGGAGGATATTCTGTTTGAAAAACAGCAGATTCAGATTGAAGGTGAAGAAGCACTTCTTGGTAAAGGTGCAAAGAAAAAGAAATACAGCGATATTGACTCGGCATCTTTAAAAGCGTATCTGTGTCAACAGGTCAATTATTTGCCGATTCTCACTGAAAATTTGATGTCAGAAATAAAGGCGTCTCAACTTGATGCATTGCTAAAAGAAGTCGAATTACCGCTTATTGAAGTACTTGCCGATATGGAATACGTCGGTTTCAAAGTTGATATGCAGACGCTGGACGCACTTGGTGCAGCAATTGAAACGAAAATAGATGAAATTGAAACTGAAGTTTACCATTTGGCTGGAGAACAATTTAATATAAATTCTCCAAAGCAGCTCGGGGTCATCCTCTTTGAAAAGCTAGGACTCCCAGCCGGCAAAAAAACAAAGACCGGCTATTCAACCAGCCATGATGTCCTTGAAAAACTTATGAACAAGCATGAAATCGTCAAAGAAATCATTGAATATAGAATGTATGCAAAATTAAAGTCAACTTATATTGACGGTCTTAAAGCCGTAGTGGACAGTAATGAGCGCGTTCATACCTCACTAAATCAGACGATTGCCGTTACGGGACGCCTGAGTTCTACGGAGCCAAACCTGCAGAATATTCCAATTAGGCTACCGTATGGTAGAAAAATACGAAAAATATTTATTCCGAATGATAATTGTACACTGCTTGATGCAGACTACTCACAAATTGAACTGCGCGTCTTGGCACATCTCAGTGAAGATGAAACGCTGACGAGAGCGTTCCGTGAAGGTCTGGATATCCATGCAATAACTGCTTCACAGGTTTTTCACGTCGCAGAAGGTGACGTTACAAGTCTACAGCGCAGCCGTGCGAAAGAAGTAAACTTTGGCATCGTCTATGGGATGGGTGATTTCGGTCTCAGCGAGAGCTTGGGCATTACGCGAAAAGAAGCAAAATCCTATATTGAAAGTTATTTTGAAACGTATCCGAAAGTGCAGACCTATATGGATGGACTCATAGCGCAATGCCAAAAGGATGGTTACGTCGAAACTGTATTGCATCGTCGAAGAGAAATTGCAGACATCAATCACAGTAATTTTATGCTGCGTTCAGCGGCGGAAAGAACCGCGAGAAATACGCCAATTCAGGGATCGGCTGCCGATATTATAAAACTGGCAATGATAAAAGTCTATCGCGCACTTAAAGAAAATAAAATGGCGACACAGCTGATTCTGCAAGTACACGATGAACTGATATTAAATGTGCCTGAAGATGAGCTCGAAAAGGCAAAGGCGATATTGAAAGAGGCTATGGAAACAGCATATCCACTGGATGTGCCTTTAAAGGTCGATATGAACACGGGAGAGAGCTGGTACGATGCAAAATAAACCATTTATCATCGGGCTCACAGGTGGCATTGGCAGCGGCAAGAGCACGGTTACCAAGTATTTAATTGATAAGGGTTATCCCGTAGTCGACGCCGATCTAATCGCTAGGCACATTGTAGATCGCGGCTCGCCGGCTCTAGCTGAGATAATAAACACCTTTGGTGAATCCTATTTATTGTCTGATGGTTCGCTTGACCGAAAGAAACTTGGTAAGTTGGTGTTTAATGACGAAGCGGCGAGAACAGCATTAAACCGCATTACACATGATCGGATCTATCAGACGATTTGGGATGAAATCAATACGTTAAAAACATCACATGTAATTATTTTTGCAGATATTCCGCTTCTAATCGAATCGGGACGGTTTGATCAATATGACGAAATTTGGCTCGTTTATGTACCGAGAGAGATCCAAATCGAACGATTAATGCAGCGTGACGGCGTAACAGAAGCGTTTGCGTCGACCCAGCTTGACGCACAAATGCGTTTGGATGAGAAAATTGCTTTTGCAACGCAGGTGTTCGACAATGCAGGTGACAAGATTCACCTGTTCAATCAGATTGATGCGGCATTGTCGAAAATTCTAAAAACATTGACTATTAATTAACGAAAGTTGCTTCACAACATGAAATAATTTATAATGTTAGTGACTATTCTTAAGAAGGGAAAAATATGATGGAGCAGCTTAAAAGTATTAAAGATATAGATCAGATTAGCATTCGAGAAGACCGTATTATGCACTCGGCGGATGCAAATGAAATTGTTAATGGTTTAACAACTGATGTGTATTTTCTACGCACGCTGGATATTCTTTCTGCACTTGATTTGGCAGAGGCAGAAGTTGTCGCCGAAATCTTTCCAAGAAAAAAGGGCGTTTTTTGCGGCATTGATGAAGTAAAAAATTTACTGAAAGGCAAACCATTAGAAGTGTGGGCTGTCGATGAAGGTGAAACCTTTGATGTAAAGGATACGGTTTTAAGAATTAAAGGCAAATATAAAGACATGGCGATTTTTGAGACGATTGTACTTGGCATGCTGGCAAGTGCATCAGGATGGGCGACAGCGGCCAGCGAAATTAAAGAAGCATGCGGCGATAAGACCTTTTTATGCTTTGGCGCAAGACATCTGCATCCTTCTGTTGCACCAGTTATGGAACGTTCAGCTGTCATAGGCGGGGCAATGGGCGCAAGCTGTATTTTAGCGGCAAAGCTCATGGGACTTAACCCATCTGGAACGGTACCGCATAGTGCCATGCTGATTGCCGGTGATACGCTGACAGTATCCGAAACCTATAATCGCATTTCAGATCCGGCTCATAACAGAATTGTTTTAATTGATACCTTTAAAGATGAAGTGGAAGAAGCGATTAGAATCGCAAGAGCGCTTGACGGCAAATTGTATGGTATTCGATTGGATACGCCTAGCGAACGCGGCGGTGTAACTGCGGGACTCGTTAAGGAGATGCGTGCAAAACTGGATGCAGAAGGCTTCGACTATGTCAAAATATTTGTGTCAGGCGGTTTGACACCTGAAAAAATTATCACGCTTCGTGAAGCGGGCGCCGATTCATTTGGCGTTGGCAGTTATATCTCAGGCGCATCACCTATTGATATGACCATGGATATCAAAATGGTCAATGGCAAGGCCGTCGCTAAACGCGGCAGAATTCCGGGTCTTATTGACAATCCAAAGCTTAAAAAAGTTCAGTAATACAATGAATGCGATTACGATATCATGAATGATAGCCATGGCATATAAGAAACTGGAAAAATGACGTAATGCGTAATGACTATAAAGTAAAGAGCGCTGTTTACAGATCGGGTTTGTAAACAGCGCTTTTATTGTCTAAAATACTATAGGTTTTCTTTGCGATCCAAGAAAGCTTCAAGAAAACTTTAATGGTGTTATTTTCTCATTTAATGGGCTCTACCGGTAACGCTTCCATATAGCCGCGTTTACCCTCAGGCGACATCTGAAAACGCGGTCCTGCCTCAGGTGCCCACTTCCAGCCATAGCGTTCTGGATTGTATTGCTTGATGGCATTTTGTACGGTTAAAATGGCATCGTTGAAATCCTCATCCTGAAACGGCTCGCCGTGAAACAGCATATAGTGACATTTGGGCAAGGTGATGGTTTCGAAACCATCGGGATTAACGCCATTAAAAGTCATCGGCATTTCAACTGCCTGGCAATATTCAGATGTGCCGGGTTTTCGCATGCTCTCAGGAAGCCACACGCCAATGGATTCATACAAAGCGCCTTTGATGCTCTCTAAAATACCCCAAATATCACATCCGACCTCATCGCAGTAATCGAAATAGTGTTTTGCCTCAATGCCTCTCTTTATGATGAGTATGCGTTCAGGTCTTTCAATAATCTGAGTAAAAATAACAGCACTTGCCATTTTTTCTGCTCCTTTCATAAGCGTTTTATAATAGTGTCGAATAGGGTAATAAGCAAAAAGTTTGATAGGAGGTGCACTTTGCCGATACTCATAAGGCGAAATAGCAAAAGTGCGTGTAAATGCTTTGGTGAATCCTTCATGGGAATCAAATGATGCTTCTATTGCAATGTTTAAGATACGCATGTTTGTATCCCTTAATTTTAACGCGGCCGTCGATAATCGTATCTCCCGCAAATACTCAAAAGGCGTTTTGCCAATCAGTTCAGAAAAAGCGCGAAGGGCATGCCACGGTGAGTACATAGCGGCTTCTGCCAGATCCTGCAGGGTAATTTTTTCATCTTGATGAATCATCATATAATCCTGCATACGCTGAACAGCATTGATTTTTTCCCAATTTGTCTCCACACCAACACCTCCTGAAGCAATCATAACATTTTTCATATAATAAGGCTTGAACGCAATTGCGCATTCTGAACAAAGTATTACTTTATGACAATATGGGCTCATTCTATAAGGCGAGCATTCATTCCGTTTTTAACTGGCTCTGTTTAATTGCGTCTATACTGGCTCTTAAATCCAAATGTCAATCGCGATATAATCGTTAAGACTTTGCATATAATCCGTTTAGGGGGGCACTATGAAACAAATTAAAGGTAAATTATTTCTCTTTGCAGCGTTTACACTTGCAGGTACTTCAGTCATCTCCGGTTATTATCTGTCAAACCAATTAGGCAGTTTTACCATTATTGCAGTCAGCATCTGTTTTGTCATGCTCGCACTCTTGCCCATATACGGCCGAAAATGTATTCGAGCCATGCATACGATGTCATTACGCGATTGGATGATGATCTTTCTGCAAGCCTTTTTCGGCATTTTTATGTTTCGGACATTTCTATTATACGGCATGAAAAGAACCACTGCCATTGAAGCCGGCATTCTTACCGGAACAACGCCTGCAATTACATCTTTAATGGCTTTTTTCATATTGAGAGAACGTTTTTCAATCAAAACAGTCATTGGCATTTTAAGCACCGTATTGGGCATTATGTTATTACAGAATTTGCATTTAATTGGGACAAATTTTCCTGCAGCACATTTAAAGGGAAACTTACTCGTCATTTGTGCAGCCGCTTGCGAATCAACTTTTAATATTATTTCTCGAAAGCATCGATCCAGTGCCATTAAAGAAAAAACGGTTTCGTTGCATCCAATGGTCCAAACGCTTTTTGTTTCGGCAGTCGCATTAATCCTTTCGTTCATTCCCGCTGCTTTTGAACAGCCTATAAATGCCTTAAGCGTACTCAGTATTCAGGCTTGGCTCTCATTATTCTGGTACGGTGTTATTGCAACCGCAGTATCATTTGCCTTTTTCTATGAGGGTGTCAAACGCTGCGATGCTTATACAACAGCGGCATTTTCCGGTTTAATGCCCTTAACTGCAATGCTTTTATCCATTTTTTTATTTAAAGACTCCTTGCAGACTTCACAGTGCATCGGCAGCGCACTCATTATTTTAAGCATGATCTTGATAGGCAGCAACAGCAGTGAAGAAGCGGCAAACCTTTCTATTGAAGTTTCTTAGACGATGCGTACATTGCTTATATTATAAAATAATTCTTATCTAAATCATGTGATTCTATCAATGATTAAGGTATGGGCACCCAGTATAAAATAATGAAAAGTTTATGATATTGCATAATAAAATTCCAAGTGATATGCTTAAAAATAAATAGTTTTGAGATAGCATCATTTCTTTTATCAGATCCTTCACGACCATTTTTTATTTCGTATGAAAAAGAACGCACCTATTGCCGTGAAAGGATTAAAATATGAGAGATGCCATTTTATTTGTATTTTAATTGATGGAAAGGGAGGCTTCATATGACCTATGATGATGTAGTAGAATGTCTTGCACCTTGTGGTCTTGACTGTTCAAGATGTGCAGATAATGAAAATGGCGAAATTAGACAATTGAGCGTAAAGCTTCTGGAATCACTTGGCAACTATAAGACTTTAGCCAAGATGAAAAGTGATGGTAATAATGTGTTTGATGGATATGAACAATTTGATGCCGTGTTAAAGGCATTTTCGCAGGCTTCATGCAGCGGTTGTCGAGGGGATCATGTCATATGTCCCGTAACGACATGCTCGGCAAAAAACTGTCAAATTGAAAAAAAGGTGAATTTTTGTTTTGAATGCGATGAATATCCTTGTGAAAAGCAATTTTCAGGGCGTTTGAGAGATCGATGGCTATCAATCAATGATCGTATGAAGGAAATCGGTGCTGTTGCTTATTATCTCGAACAGGTGAAGCAGCCGAGGTATTAGTTATTAGAGACCGTATCAGAGGATTAGCGAAAGGCAAGGATGCAATTTTCTCAATGACCTTAAATGCCGGAATTGAATAGATAAACCTAAAAATAAAAAAAACTTACAACTATAATCGTTGTAAGTTTTTAATGGTGCGGATGATGGGACTTGAACCCATACGTCCTAGAACACACGCCCCTCAAACGTGCCTGTCTGCCGATTCCAGCACATCCGCATATAAATATCGCTTTCAAATCGTTGCTATTGCTCATCTAGCGACTTTTTTATTATAGTGAGTATCCGTATAAAAGTCAAGCGAATATTAAAAAAAAAACGAATTAATTTCTGATTGTCGATTTTGCGTTTAAGGCTCAAAGAAATGGAAATATATGAAACATAACATCGAATTCATAAATCATTTTCATAAATAGTTGTATCTTTACAAAATGATTAGTATAATAGACCTAGTTTGTAATGAGATATGTTTTGATGCCGGCGCCATGAGCGTTTTAGGACAATATAGATGAAGTGAGGTTCTGATTATGGGCAAGAAAATACTAATAGTTGACGATGCGATGTTCATGAGAAAACTCTTAGGCGATATTCTGCAAAAAGCGGGGTATGAGGTGGTTGCCGAGGCAAGCAATGGTGAAGAAGCTTATAATAAATACAAAGAGCACATGCCTGATTTGGTAACAATGGATATCACAATGCCGGATGTCAATGGGATTGAAGGTGTTAAAATGATTACGGAGAAATATCCTGATGCGAAAATTTTAATGTGCAGTGCCATGGGACAGGAAGGGATGGTTATCGACTCTGTCAAAGCAGGCGCGAAAGGATTCATTGTTAAACCTTTTGTTGGTGATAAAGTCATTGCAGAAGTGCAAAAGCTAATTGGTTAAGGCTTTGCAGCCCTAATTTCTATGGCATATTGCCTATATTTTTATAATAAACTGAAATGTATTGAAAATAAGTCTTGTACAATCCGTTTTATTATACGGATTGTACAAGACTTTTCTATTTATTGAGATGGTTTTTTGCTATAATGAATAGTGATGATAAAATGGAGGACAGCAAAGATGGGCACACAGAAAAGCAATCAGGGATTTTATAGAATATTTATCGGCAGGGCACCTGGACCATTTATTGTAACGGTTCTCGTGGTTTTGCTGATTTCAGGCGGCATAGGCTATTTGGGCATGTCGGGTATACTCGGAAGCCTTTATGGGAAACCGGCAGCGGCAGAAGCTGCAACGCAGGCGCCCGATGATCCAAAAGATAACGATATATTAACAGCGGCACTTGATCAAATCAGTGTTGAAGCACAGAGCTTATCACTATATACCGTACAAGTCAGCAGTTTATCAGATGAAAGTGCTGCTAAGGATGCGGTTGGCACGTTTGCAGATGAAGGGCTTCAAGTTGGCTATTATCACGCAGGCAGCTATTATAAAGTAATTGCAGGGATGACACCGGATGAAGACAGTGCAAAACAATATACAAAACGCATTGTTGAAAAATACCCAAAATACAAAGATGCTTTTTCAGCATCATACACACTGGAACTCAGTCCTTTTGAGGTGAAGACAGATGGACTTGATGCAGAAACACTGTCGAAAAATATAAAGTCATTGATTGAAGCCTACGGCGAACTCATAACGACGGCACAGACAGCTGATGAAATCAGTACCGCTGATGTTGAAGCACTTCTAAAGCGCAGTGCTTTTTTAGAGAAAGTCTCTATCGAAGATGGCAGTGAGAAAACAATTGTCGATGCGCTGATAACATTTAATGGCAATATTCAGAAACTGATTGACAGAAAGGCTAACGTCGGTGCCTACAATCAGTTGTGGCTAAACTTCGTTTTAAATGAAGGAAAATAGTGCTACATTATCGTATACGGGGTGTGAAGCATGTGTTTACAAAGTGTAGCGGTTTTTATTAGATGGGATAAATTTATCCCATCTAAGCAGTCTTACATTGAAATCATGAACATATTGTAGTAAAATGTTTATGGTGAAAATTGTTGTATACAGTATAATTTTGGCAACAGCTAATATTATAGACGATTTTTTCAAATCTTTTCAAAGGGGTGATATTACATGGGGCTTCTATCCTTTAAAGGTGGCATACATCCACCTCATGCTAAGAAAGCGACAGAGCATCTGCCAATTGTCGATTACTTAGAACCCAAGATAGTTGAAATTCCATTGAGACAACACATTGGAGCACCTTGTGAAGCGGTCGTACAAAAGGGCGATACAGTAAAAATGGGACAATTGATTGGCAAAGCGCCGTCATTTGTCAGTGCGAATGTACACAGTTCTGTTTCCGGCAAGGTTTTGGACGTGAAAAAAATGAACACGGCTTATGGCTTCGATGTTTGTGTAATCATCGAAAACGACTTTAAGAATGAACTTGACGAATCCGTAAAGCCAAAAGGTGATTTCACGCAGATGACTGGTGCAGAGATCATCGGCATCATCAAAGAAGCTGGTTTGGTTGGTATGGGCGGTGCCGGTTTTCCGACACATGTAAAACTTTCGCCACCACCTGAAAAACCAATTGACACAATCATTCTTAACGGCGCAGAATGTGAGCCGTACCTGACTTGCGACCACCGTCTCATGCTTGAGCAACCTGAGATGATCGTCATGGGGCTTGAAATTTTGATGAAAGCACTATCGGTTTCAAACGGTTACATCGGTATTGAAAGCAATAAACCCGATGCAATCGAATCCATGACAAAGGCAGCAAAGGGAACGCCGATTAAAGTTGTCGGCTTGCACACAAAGTACCCGCAAGGTGCTGAAAAACAATTGATTTATGCTTGTACAAATCGAGAAGTACCATCAGGTGGTTTGCCGATGGATGCTGGCGTCGTCGTCAACAACGTCGCAACTTCTGCAACGATTGCACGCGTCTTTAAAGAGGGGATGCCGCTAATCGAACGTATTTGTACGGTGACGGGAAAAGCGATCAAATCTCCGAAGAACATTCGCTTTAAGGTAGGAACTTCCTTAAAAGAACTTATAGATTTTTGTGACGGTTACGCTGAAACGCCAGGCAAATTGCTTCTTGGCGGCCCAATGATGGGGGTTGCACAAGCATCCGATCAGCTGCCGGCAATGAAAAATACCTCTGGTATTCTCGTCTTTACAAAAGAAGACGCAAAACTGCCACCGGCGACCTCTTGTATTAAATGCGGCAAATGTGTATCTATCTGTCCTGCATTTTTAGAGCCGATTCAAATTAGCGCCTATTCACTGGCACTCAACTTTGATAAAGCTGAAAAATTTGGGGCGCTCGATTGTATTGAATGTGGATCTTGCTCATTTATATGCCCTTCGAAACGTCCGCTGCTCGAATCAATCCGCGTCGCTAAACGAGAAATTCTAGCGAAGAGACGTAAATAAGGAGGCAATGAAATGGAGTCAAGATTAACCGTATCTTCTTCCCCTCATATTCGTTCTCAAGAGACAACGCAAAAAATTATGAGGGATGTCACCATTGCACTGCTGCCGGCAGCTGCATTCGGTGTGTATAACTTTGGTATGAGCGCTTTGCTTGTACTCGTCGTATCGGTATTAAGTGCAATCCTCAGTGAGGCACTTGTTCAAAAAATGAGAAAACAGCCTGTAACCATTAATGATTTCAGTGCTGTTGTCACAGGTCTTTTGTTAGGAATGAACTTACCGTCAACGGTTCCGATTTGGATACCGATTATCGGTAGTGCATTTGCGATAATCATTGTTAAGCAAGCATTTGGCGGTCTTGGTCATAACTTTATGAACCCTGCACTCGCTGCCAGAGCAATGCTCGTCGCATCATGGCCGGTTCAAATGACAACATGGCCGCAAATGACAGTTGACGCAACATCATCTGCAACACCGCTCGGCATCATAAAAGAAGGACTCGATGTGAGCATGCCTTCTATTCAAAGTTTTATCGTCGGCAATGTCAACGGCTGTATCGGTGAAACATCTGCACTCTTGCTTGTTTTAGGCGGTGCATTCCTGATTTATCGCGGTATTATATCGATCAGAATTCCGGGAATTTATATTGGTACAGTTGCTGTACTGACTTTGATATTAAGCGGTTTTGATATTAATCTTACCATCGTCAATATCTTTGCAGGCGGCTTGATGCTCGGTGCTTTCTTTATGGCAACCGATTATGCTTCTTCACCAATTACTGCAAAGGGTCAAATTATTTACGCAGTGGGGATGGGGCTTTTGACAACGATTATTCGTTTCTACGGCGGTTACCCAGAAGGTGTTTCGTATTCCATTCTATTAATGAATGTTGCAGCACCGCTCATTGATAAATTTACAAAACCTCGCGTGTTTGGAGGTGCTAAATAATGAAAGATATCATAAAAACCGGTTTAATCTTATTTATCATCTCTGCAGTAGCTGCTTTTGCGCTAGCCATGACCAATGAAGTGACAAAAGATAAAATTGCAGAACAGCGCCAAATGGCGAATGAGCTTGCTAAAAAAGAAGTACTCGCCACAGCTTCTTCCTTTGAAGATGTAACAGGCGATGACCTTGCAGCTATTGTTGCAAAATTTGCACCTGTCGTTGAAGTCTATAAGGGACTTGATGACAGCGGCAATGTTGTCGGTTACGTGTTCAAGTCAACACCAAATGGTTTCGGCGGCAGCGTAGAAGTCGTTACGGGGATTGACAGTGAAGGGACATTATCGGGTGTTCGCATCGGTAATCATAATGAAACACCTGGACTCGGCGCAAAAGCAACCGATCCTTCCTTCTATGAGCAATATGCCGGTATGTCCACAGATACGCCGATTGGTGTTGCGAAGTCAAATCCAACTGAAACAGATATTCAGGCGATCACAGGTGCAACAATCTCATCAAGAGGTGTTACATCCGGTGTCAACGCTTCAATAGACGCGTTTCATTCGATCAATGGGAATTAAAGGGGGGAACGGTAGTGAATATTAAAAATTTAACGAACGGTATACTCAAAGAGAATCCTACCTTTGTTCAATTGCTCGGGATGTGTCCGACACTGGCCGTTACGACTTCTGCCGTTAACGGTATCGGCATGGGACTTGCGACAACAGCCGTATTGGTTTTGTCCAATCTCGCGATCTCTCTCTTGAGAAATTTTATACCATCTAAAGTACGTATTCCTGCATTTATCGTCGTCATTGCTTCTTTTGTAACGATGGTCGGTATGGCAATGGAAGCGTATACACCTGATTTATATAAGGCACTTGGCCTGTTCATCCCACTCATTGTCGTTAACTGTATCATCCTTGCAAGGGCGGAAGCTTTTGCATCAAAGAACGGTTTGCTTGATTCTGTTTTCGACGGTCTCGGCATGGGCTTAGGTTTTACAATGTCGCTTACAATTCTTGGTTCTGTTAGAGAATTGTTTGGCAATGGCAGCATTTTTAATGTTTCCATTTTTGGTGCAGGCTATAAACCCGCACTTATTATGATCCTACCTCCAGGCGCGTTCTTGGCTTTGGGATTACTGTTGGCGCTTTATAACTATTTCCAAATCAGAAGAGCTAACTAGGGGGGTGTTAACATGGAAAATGCAAGTTTATTTGTGATCATGGTCAGTGCTATTCTCGTTAACAACTTTGTCCTTTCAAGATTTTTAGGCATTTGTCCATTTTTAGGCGTTTCGAAACAAGTTGAAACTGCTTTTGGCATGGGGATGGCCGTAACATTCGTCATGACGCTTTCAGGGATCTTGACGTATTTAGTACATTACAAATTACTCGTGCCAAATGGTCTTGAATTTTTGCAGACGGCGGCTTTTATACTCGTCATCGCATCACTGGTACAGTTTGTTGAGATTGTACTACAGAAAATGAGTCCAACGCTTTATCAGGCACTGGGTGTATTCTTACCGCTTATTACGACAAACTGTGCCGTTTTAGGTCTTGCGCTCTTGAATATTCAATACGAGTTTGGCTTGCTTCAAACGATTGTTCATTCATTCTTTGCAGCAATCGGTTTTTCACTTGCGATTGTCCTCTTTGCAGGTATTCGTGAAAAACTTGAAATATCAGATGTGCCATTGCCGTTTAAAGGCTTCCCAATTGCCTTGATTACTGCCAGCCTGATGTCTATTGCCTTTTTAGGCTTTACTGGACTCGTATAGAAAGGATGAATGCAAATGGATATGAATACGATATTATTATCTGCAATCAGCCTTGGCATAATGGGCTTACTCTTTGGTGCGGGACTTGCGTTTGCATCGAAGAAATTTGCAGTGGAAGTAGACCCACGGGTCACGGCAATTAGAGAAGTCGTTCCCGGCGCCAATTGCGGTGCCTGTGGTTTTCCCGGATGTGACGGCTATTCAGCCGCTGTTGTCAGAGGCGATGCCCCTGTAAACGGCTGTCCGGTCGGTGGTGCCGAAGTTGCAAAAAAAGTTGCAAGCATTATGGGAATGGATGCAGGGACTACTGTAAAAATGGTTGCAAAAGTAAAATGTGAAGGATCTTCCGATCATTGCGGCAATCGTTTTGACTATGACGGTTTTGACAGCTGTGTTGCGGCAAATATGCTGGGCGGCGGTCCAAAAGATTGTCAGTACGGCTGTATGGGACTCGGTTCATGTGTACAGGTTTGTCCATTCGACGCTATTCACATTAATGAACGCGGGATTGCAGAAGTCGATAAAGAAAAATGTACATCTTGCAACAAATGTATTGATATTTGTCCTAAAAATGTTATCAGTCTCGTACCATATGACCAACTCGTCATCGTCGATTGCAATAACAAGGACAAAGGACCTCAAGTTAAGAAAAATTGTGATGTCTCTTGTATCGCTTGCGGTTTGTGCGAAAGAAACTGCCCATTTGATGCAATACACGTCGTCAATAACTTAGCTGAAATTGATTATGAAAAATGTAAAAATTGTATGGTTTGTGTTGAGAAGTGTCCGACAAAAGCGATTGAAGGCGACTTATCAAAACGCAAGACTGCAAAAGTCATAGACGATAAATGTATTGGCTGTACAATCTGTGCGAAGAACTGTCCGGTTGATGCTATTTCAGGCGAACTAAAAAGTGTTCATACAGTTGATGCAGATAAATGTATCGGCTGTGGTGTCTGTGTGGAAAAATGTCCAAAAGATGCAATTGAACTCATTTAGTTCAACGTAGTCAATAATAAAGTAGAGCCCGCTCATCATGAGCGGGTTTTTTCATTTTAAATATTCTTTTAACCGTTAACACAAAATATGATAAAAGCCCTATTTATGATTTATTTCAACGAATTAAAGTTTTGATTGCTTGTAATTAAAATAGGTTAATGCTAAACTAGAATTTAGAAAAGCACGCCGTAAAAGGTGTATCAAAATGCACCGTGAAAATTTGAAGCTTTGATTGTTTATGCACTAAAAATGTCTTTTTATCATCGTTTAAGGATGCATGAATGGGAAAAGGAAACAAATTGGCACGAAATGTAAATATATGGTAAAATAGAGGTGCTTATGAGAGTTCAAAATAGCGGTGGTTTGGCATTGCTGGTGCTTTTGCTGATCGGAGCGATCTTCGGAAGCATTATCGGTGCTGCTTTGGGCGGCATATTGCCGATTCTGGCATATGGCAAAACCATTGGCGTCGATCCATTTGTCGTCGATCTCAGTATTTTACAGATGACATTTGGACTGAAATTGAGTTTAAATCTATCTGGCATTATCGGCCTTTTTCTGGCTTTCATTATCTATCGAAAGCTGTAGGTGATGCATATGCGTATTATTTTAGCAAGTCAGTCACCTAGGCGCATTGCCCTTCTGAAAGCTTTTAACCTGCAGTTTGAAACAGAACCGAGCACATCAGAAGAAGTCTATGACGAAATGGATGATCCAAAATGTGTCGTGATGAGTCTGGCCTTTGAAAAAGGCTACGAAATTGCGCAAAAGCATCTGGAAGATATTGTTCTTTCTTTTGATACGGTTGTCTATGGTGACCGAATTCTTGGAAAACCAAAAGATGAAGAAGATGCCCTCGAAATGTTGAAAGCGCTGAATGGCAAAACACACCAGGTTTACACAGGATTATCAATCCTTAAACTCAATGAAAACATAAAAATAACAGATGTTTCCGAAACGCGTGTCACCTTTGTCCAGACAGATGAAGCGACGCTAAAGCGCTATGTTGATACCGGAGAGCCGCTGGATAAGGCTGGCGCTTATGGTATTCAAGGTTATGGCGCAGTGCTGGTAGATCGTATTGACGGTGATTATTATACCGTTATGGGACTTCCGCTCTCTAAGCTGAATGACTATCTCAATCAATTATTCAACATTCAGATGTTATAGGAGCGAAAGATGATAAAAACCATGCCTGAATCGGAAAGACCCAGAGAAAAAATGTTAAACAGGGGAAGCCAGTCCCTTTCCAATACGGAACTTTTGGCGATTATAATGCGCACGGGTTCCAGACAAAAATCGGTCATTGAACTCGCAAATGATGTCATTGGTCAATGTGAAAGAGATATTGGCGATTTAAGGCATATCACCATACAGGAATTATGTGCCATGCAGGGAATAGGGCCTTCAAAGGCATGTCAAATCATGGCGGCAGTAGAATTAGGAACGAGAATACATGCGCAAAAACTGGCCTATGGTCAGCGAATCGCTTCTCCAAATGACGTTATTGGCGCATTTAAAAGTATTCTATCCCATGAAAAAGTCGAAAAGTTCGTCGTTGCGTATTTATCGACGAAAAATGAAATTATTAGCACTGAGGTTATTTCGATAGGCTCGTTAAATGCATCGATTGTTCACCCGAGAGAAGTGTATGGCAAGGCTGTGCGATTAAGCGCCGCCTCTATAATCGCTGTTCACAACCATCCGTCAGGTGATCCGACGCCTAGCAGAGAAGATCGAAATATAACCCAGAGACTGCATGAGGCAGGCAAACTACTTGGAATCGCACTGCTCGACCACATCATTATTGGCGGCAGCCGATATTATAGCTTTAAAGAAAACGAACCGTTGGAATAAACTGTTTGATAAATGAATATAAGGTTAAAGGAAGGTATTTAAATGAGATTTGGTTTGTTTTATAAACAATTGGGCATTGACTTAGGCACTGCTAACACACTCGTCTGTGTAAAAGGTAAGGGAATCGTCGTCAGAGAGCCCTCTGTTGTTGCAATAGACGATAAAGAGCGCGTACTTGCCGTTGGCTCGGATGCCAAGAAAATGATAGGGAAGACACCTGGACAGATAAGAGCAATCAGACCGTTAAAGGATGGCGTTATCGCTGACTTTGATATTACGCAAAAGATGATTAAGCATTTTATCGGCAAGGCATGCCCGAATATGAATTTTTTAACAGGCGCTAAAATCGTCATTGGCATTCCTTCACAGGTTACAGAAGTTGAAAAACGTGCCGTGTATGAAGCGGCGCTGTCTGCCGGCGCAAAAGATGCATTTCTCATTGAAGAACCAATGGCGGCTGCTATCGGTGCAGATCTTCCAATTACAGAAGCGACGGGCAGCATGATTGTCGATATCGGCGGCGGTACGACTGAAATTGCCGTCATTTCACTTGGCGGTATTGTCACCAGCCGTTCAATCCGCATCGCAGGGGATGAACTGGATGATTCAATTGTCAATTACGTAAGAAAAAAATACAGTTTAATGATTGGTGAACGCACGGCCGAAAATATTAAAATGAGTATTGCCTGTGCGCTGCTGCCTGAGCAGGATGAAATCTATGAAGTGACAGGACGGAATCTCGTAACAGGTCTTCCAAATACGCTTCAATTGAAATCCAGTGAAATTTATGAAGCAATTAAAGAACCCATTCAGTCAATCGTTGAAGGCGTTAAATATACACTTGAAAAAACACCGCCTGAATTGGCATCTGATATCTACCAATCCGGGATTGTGCTTGCCGGCGGCGGTGCGCTGCTCAAGTACCTTGACAAGCTGATTATGAATGAAACAGGCATGCCGGTTCGCATTGCAGAAAATCCGCTTGACTGCGTTGCGATTGGCACGAGTAAAGCTGTTGAAAGCTTCAATGAATTAAAAGAAGTCTTTATTTCTACGAGATCCCTATAATAAGGATGACCGGTGACGCGAATGAATGAACGTCTTAAGAAGATTATCATCATTGTCGTTGGGCTGTTAATGATCTTGCTAATGGCAATTTCGTTTGGGGGGCGTGAAAGGATTACGGCGGTTGAAAGCCAGCTGGGTTCTTTTATCGCTCCTGTTCAGCGTTTTTTCAGTCAGATTGGCAATTTTATGGATGAAAAAACGGAGCCCATCATTAATGTGTTGAATTATAAATCATTAAATGAAAGTTTAGCGAAAGAAAACGAGATGCTTAAAGCGCAGGTCGTTAGTTTAACCATGGCGCAAAAGGATTTTGAAGAATTGAATGATCTCAAACAAAGTCTTCATTATGTCGAACGTTCAGATCAGGACAATTACATTTCCTGTTCTGTTATCGCTAAGGATATCGGCAACTGGTTCAATATGTTTACCATTGATGCCGGAACAGAGCAGGGCGTAACGAAAAACAGTACGGTCATTAACGGCAACGGCCTCGTTGGTCTGGTTTATGAAGTTGGCAGCAACTGGTCAAAGGTTATTTCCATTATTGACCACAAATCTTCTGTCGGCTTTGAAATGCTACGCGTAACAGATGATTATGACGGTATTTTAAGCGGTACGACAAATTATGAACTCGTGGGCGAACTCTATGATACACAGGCAAATGTCCATGTAAACGATTATATTGTAACATCCGGTCTCGGTATGTATCCAAAAGGTATTCTCATCGGTCAGATCTATGAACTCGTCGATGACCGCGATCTATTTTTGAAACAAATAAAAGTAAAGCCTGCAGTTGACTTTAAAAAGCTGAATAAAGTGATGGTCATTCCTTATGATGAATATGAGGAAGAGATTACCACTTATCTGCCTTAGGTGGTGCATAATGAATAAGATTTTTGTCTTTTTAATGGCAATTGCAAATTTTATCCTGATGTCGACACTCTTTCAGCAGTTTCGCGTCTATGGCGTCTTGGCGAATTTATGTATTGTCTTTTCCATCATCTTTGCCATTCTCTTTTCGGAACAGCACGGTTATATTTTCGCTATTGTTTCAGGGTTATTACAGGATACATTCCTTGGCAAAGTGCTCTTTGTCAATACGATTATCTATATCATCCTGATTTATGTTACGGTGCGTATTGAAAAAATCATGTTTAAGGGCAATGATTTAACGCCGATTTTTCTTATTTCAATGGCGACGATTGCGTATCATCTCATCTTTTTTGTCTTTATGTTCCTTCTGCAGTCGACCATTCCAATCCACCAACTTTTAATGCATGTTATTATAGAAGTCATTTTAAACAGCGTCATTGGCCTCTTCATCTATCGGGTTGTCTTTAAAAATGTCTTTGGCTATAAACTAGGTGACTATAATGCTTAAATTTTTTTTAAATCGTAAAAACCAAATTACTTTTTTGTTTATTGTCATTGGCGTGGCGCTTATATATCGCCTTTCTTTTTTAACCATTGAAAATGGGGATTATTATTATGATAAATCCGTCAATAATCGAATCAAAAAAATTGAAACCTATGCCGGCAGGGGCGACATTTACGATCGCAATGGCGTACTTATTGCCACGAGTGACATTGGTTTTGTATTAAAGCTAAACAGCGGCGCCATCCCCAGCAATGAATTAAATACGATTGCGATTAATTTGTACGACTTTTTGGAAGAGCAGGATGAAGTCCACATCGAATTTCCCATTCAAATTGTCGACGGGCAATACGTTTACAGTTATGATGAAAATATAAAAAAATGGCTCAGCAGCAACGGCTATCCAGCGGATGAAACGGCAGAAGAAGTCTTTCAAGAAGTCCGGGCATTTAACTATATCGATGAAGCACTCAGTAATTATGAGGCTTATCGCATTCTATACAATGGCGGGATGTATTTGCCTATTTCAACTTCAAAAATGAAATTTCTCGATGAAATTTACAAGGATACTTTTTTAGATATGTACGGTTTGGATGCTGACACTTCTGCAGAAGAAGCTTTTAAAGCCATTCGAAATCGAAAAGAATTTGGCATTGATGAGGACTGTTCTGATGAAGATGCATACAAAATACTCGTCCTTAAACACGCAATTAAAGAAAAAGGGTACTTAAAATACGAGCTCATAACGGTGGCGCCCTCTGTCAAAAAGGAAACAGCTGTCTTGTTACAAGAACGGGCATATGAATTTACAGGCATTTCCGTTTCATATGAATCAATCAGAAGATATCCATTTGGAGACAGTGCGGCACATATTTTAGGTTACATGGGTAAAATTTCAACGGATAGTGAATATGAAAAATTTGTCACGCAGAATGATTACGACCAAAACCAAATGATTGGGAAAGTCGGCATTGAAGGCAATTATGAATTGGATTTGCACGGTGAAAACGGCTACAAATACATTGAAGTCGATGTTTACGGCAAATACGTAAAAGATATTGACGAAGAGGATTATGGACTGGATTCAAAAAAGGCCACTTCCGGTGAAGATATTTACTTGACCATTGACATGAACTTACAGCACGTTCTCGAAAAGGGGATAGAAAAAGCATTAAACCAGATACAAATAGGCGGTGTATACGACAGTCCTTGGGGCGATTATAAATATGCCGATTCCTTTCCGCAGGCAGAAACAGCTGCCGGCGTCGTCGTCGATGTCAATACAGGTGAAGTGCTTGCGATGGCCAGCTACCCATCCTATGATATTAACTTGTTTTCAACAGGGATTAGTCAGGAAGACTGGAATGCGCTCAATCCTGTCAATAAACGAAATCCGCTGGCAGCCAGACCGCTTTACAATATGGCGACGATGATGGCCGTACAGCCTGGGTCAATTTATAAAATGATGACGGGATTTGCGGCGATGCTGCAGGGACTTGATCCATATCAGAAAATTTATTCAAACGGCTATATTGAGATCGGCAATCAGCGTTATGGCTGCTGGTACTGGAATCAATACCATCTCAAACACGGTCCGACAGATTTCTTTAAAGCCATTGAAACATCTTGTAACTATTATTTCTATAATATATCGACCGGTAAAGATCATTACCGTGATTTACCGCTTAATTACGACATTACGCCTTCCATTATTATTGAAGCTTCAAAGAAATTCGGTTTAAATGATAAAACAGGCGTCGAGATTGGCGAAGTAAATTTTGGTGTGCCCGATCCTGAAAAGAAAAAACGGACGATTGAAATACTGCTTTCACGAGAATTGACAACATTACTGAAATCATATTTTCCAGAATCCATAACACGTGATGAAGATCAATTAAGTGCTGTCATTGAAACCATTGTTAGCTGGTCTGATGAAAATCCATCGAGAGGCGATATTATTAAGCGATTGATTGATTTGGGCGCTAATGACGACTACTATGTCACTGAACAGCTTGCTGACGTTATTAAATACGATTATTTTAACCTGATGAAATGGTATGAAGGCGATACGCTGAACTTATCCATTGGACAGGGGGATCATACCTATACACCTGTACAGGTTGCACGCTATATTGCTGCAATTGCCAATGATGGTTATTTAAAAGAACTTTCACTGGTAAAAAAAGTAGGTGATACGGCGATCGTTAAAGAACAGACGACAGAAAGTGCCGATGTCAATAATTACCTCGATATTATACGTGAAGCGATGAATCGTGTCACACATGGCAGCGAGGGGACGGCGAGGACTGTTTTTCAAGATTTCCCAGTAGATGTAGCAGGCAAGACGGGTACGGCTGAAAAAGAGGGGTTAATTCCACCTCTGGACGAAGTTGCCTATTTAACGGAGTATTTAAAGGAGTTTGCACCAAAACTGAATCAGGAAGAAGTCGAAACAAAGACGATTGAAATTATTAAACGGCGCAGTGAAGAACTCTCGACACTTGAAAAGGAAAAGAACGAAGCGACGGATGATACCATTAAGGCACTGAAAGAAGATAAACTCAACAAACTGATTGAGCAGGACTATCTCAATAAAGGCGTTGCCATGAGAGCAGCTATTAAAGAACTTTCTAACGACACCATCACCGATGATGAAATCAATGCTTACCGTTTGCCTTATGACAGTTACTCATGGTTTGTCTCATTTGCACCATATGACAATCCTGAAATTGCCGTTATCGTATTTATTCCACAAGGAGGCCACGGCGGTTATGCAGCACCAGTTGCCCGAGATGTTTATGCAGAATATTTTCATTTATCACCACCGGCAGATGAATAGCAGGCAGATACTTGAACTAAACGCAGCAATACTATAAAATAGAGTAAGTAAGTATAGGCGGTGAAAATGTGAAAATGAAAGCACCTGTAGCATTTAAAGGGACAGTTAACGGTTTGTATTTAGCAATCGAATCGTCTGTCGATTTTGAAGTACTCATCGATCACTTAAAACAGATTTTAGAGAAATCCGCTGACTTTTATAAAGGATCGAATATTATCGGCTGCAAAGGCCAGCAAATGTCTTATGCCGAAAAGTATCAGCTAGAAACCATCATTCAATCATATGGTATTGGCGTAGACAGTTTAGAACGCATTGATGAGCCACAAAAATCATCGGCTGTTCTATCGGATGAGCCCAAGTCAATTGAAAAAGAAGTTGTGATTGAAAAGGAAGTCGTTGTCGAAAAAGAAGTGGTTGTTGAAAAAGAAGTCGTTGTTGAGAAGGCAGTGATGCAATCTGATACAAAGTTTGTATACGGCACGATGAGGTCTGGTAAAGGCGTGGAATTTTCAGGTAATGTCATCGTTCTGGGCGATGTTAATCCAGGTTCTGAAATTATTGCCGGCGGCAATGTTATCGTCATCGGCAAATTGCTCGGATTTGTACATGCAGGCGCTTATGGCGATGATGAAGCTTTTGTCGTTGCTAATTATCTGGCACCTACACAGATCAGGATTTCCAGATATATATCTGTACCACCCAAAGATGAAAACCGAACTGTAAACCGGTTGACTGAAAAGGCATCTGTAAGCAACGGGGTTATAAAAATAGAAAGTATACATTAGCTATGATTACAAATACGATTACCAATAATATTTTGGAGGATAACAAAATGGGTGAGTCAATAGTCATTACATCTGGGAAGGGCGGCGTCGGCAAAACGACCACAACCGCAAATATCGGCGCTGCACTGGCGATGGAAGGTAAGAGCGTCTGTGTTATTGATGCCGATATTGGGCTAAGAAATCTCGATATTGTCTTAGGTCTTGAGAATAGAATCGTTTATGATATCGTTGATGTTGTAACCGGCGTATGTCGCATTAAACAGGCGTTGATAAAAGATAAACGTTTCCCAAATCTTTTTCTTTTACCGGCGGCACAGACAAAAGATAAAAATGCGGTAACACCGGAACAAATGAAAGAACTCGTTGAAGATTTGAAAAAAACGCATGACTTTATCCTCGTCGATTGTCCGGCGGGTATTGAGCAGGGCTTTAAAAATGCAATTGCCGGTGCCGACCGTGCCATTGTCGTTACAACACCTGAAGTTTCGGCAGTACGTGACGCAGACAGAATCATCGGCTTGCTGGAAGCTTCAGAAATTCATGATCCAAGACTTATCGTCAACAGACTACGCGTCGATATGGTAAAACGGGGCGATATGATGAATGTTGAAGACATAACGGATATTCTAGCAGTTGATCTCATTGGCGTCGTGCCAGATGACGAAGAAGTGGTCATGAGCACCAATCGAGGTGAACCGGCAGTTTTTAAGGATAATGCACTTTCCGGAATGGCGTTTAGAAATATTTCTAAGAGAATTATGGGTGAAGATGTCGAATTCTTGGAGTTTGATGTTCAGGAGAGCTTCTTTGAAAAATTGAAGAAGGCATTTTCTTTTGGCAAGTAAAGGAGGAGACATATGTTTGACTTATTTGGTTTTTTTAATAGCAAACCGAGTACAAAGAGTATCGCGAAAGAGCGTTTAAAACTGGTCTTGGTACATGATCGCACCAACTGTTCGCCGGAATTGCTGGAGCTTTTGAAAGAGGATATTTTAAATTCTATTTCAGAACACATTGATTACGATCCGCAGAATATGGATATTAAAATTACGAGAACAAGGGATGATGAATCTGGCAAACCCGTTCTTGTGGCGAGCATACCGATCAAAAATATGAAACGTTAATCCGGGTCCTTTTATAGGACCTTTTTTAAGTCGAGGTGAAGTGATTGACAATTAAGAAAATTTTCGAGAATTTCGACTACTGGCTGATGTTGATTATCATGGTAATCTTTACTTTTGGCGTATTGGCCATTGCATCTGCAACAAATGTCCAGACTGACGGATTGTCAAGACAGTTTACGATGCAAATCATTGCCTTTGGCATCGGAATCGTCCTCATCATCGCCATGCAGTTTTTTGATTATGAAGTGTTCGGTGAGTTCTACTATATTATCTATGGCCTTGCCATTGCGGTATTACTGCTTGTATACGTACCAGGACTCGGCGTTATTCGAAACAACGCCCGCAGCTGGATAGCGATTGGGCCCATTGATATACAAACCAGTGAACTCGCCAAAATAGGTTTTATTATTTTTTTTGCAAAGTTTTTAGAAAAGAACCGCGGTGTGAAATCATTTCTTGATATTTTAAAATGCGTTCTCATTATGCTGCCGTTTCTTGGACTGGTTATCAAGCAGCCGGATCTTGGTTCAGCACTTGTCTTTGTGCTCATTGGATTTGGCATGATGTTTATTGCAGGGTTGCCCTATCGCTATTTATTCATTGGTGCCGCGGCATCGGCCGTTGGCTTTCCAATTATTTATGGACAGCTAAAAACACATCAAAAACAGCGAATTGACGCATTTTTAAATCCCAATGACACCTCACTGCCTGGTAACTATCATGTCATGCAGTCAAAAATAACAATGGGATCGGGCCAACTGTACGGTAAGGGTCTTTTTCAGGGTGTCTACCATCGCCTTAATTATTTACCTGTGCAGGAAAGTGATTTTATCTTTGCTGTCTTTGTGGAAGAAATGGGCTTTGTAGGCGGTGCAGCGATTATTGCGCTTTATATTATTTTTTTACTGCGCTTGATTCATTTAAGCCGTAAGACAAAAGATGATTTTGGCAGTTACATTATTATCGGCATTATCTTTATGTTTGCTTTTCAAATTATTGAGAACATTGGCATGACCATGGGCGTTATGCCCGTAACCGGGATAACATTGCCGTTTTTCAGCTATGGTGCTTCTTCAATTGTAACGAGTATGCTGGCACTGGGATTGGCAGAGAGTATCTATGTAAGAAGAAAAAAGAGTACGTTTATATAAAATGAACACCCTTTACGTACTGAAAATATCATGTCTGTACAGGCAGCGCGAAAATACCCCATACATGCTGAAAACACTGTGTAAATTCAAAAGACACTGTGTAAATTCAAAAAACACCATATACGAATAAATAAGAACCATTTACGGGCTGAGAAGAAGCATGTACAGGCTGAGAAAAAGCATGTATGGATTGAGATGAATTATGTACTTGCTGAGAAGAGGCATGTACGGGTTGAGAAGAAGCATATATGGACTGAAAGATTATGACGCTTTACCAAAAAATTAATAACAATGCTTAGGAGGCAATTATATGAACCTAGAGGGACTTTTGCAACGTGTTGAAAAGCCTTCAAGATACATTGGCGGCGAATTGAACACTTTCAATAAACCGCTGGATGACAACACTATTCGATTTTGTTTTGCTTTTCCAGATGTCTATGAAGTGGGGATGAGCCACTTGGGCATGCAGATTATCTATCAGCTGCTCAATGGCGTCGAGGACGTATTCTGCGAACGCGCATTTGCACCGTGGCACGATATGGAGGCGATGATGCGCGAAAATGAGTTAAAATTATTTTCGCTTGAAACAAAGACTCAGCTCGGCGATATGGATGTCATCGGTTTTACATTACAGTATGAACTCAGCTATACCAATATATTGAATATGCTCAACTTATCGGGCATTTCACTTTTATCAAAAGATCGTCATGAACGCGATCCGCTTATTGTCGCGGGTGGTCCTTGTGCTTACAATCCGGAACCGCTGGCAGAAATCGTGGACATGTTTTTCATAGGTGAAGGTGAAGAGCTGCTAATCGACTTTATTGATGTCTATCGTCATTATAAGCAAAGAAATATCGATAAGGAAACGCTCTTAAGGCGCTGTGCCGATATCGAAGGGGTCTATGTCCCAAAATTTTATGAACCGCAATACAATGAAGACGGTACCATACAATCGGTAAAGACGCTTGACGGCGTTCCCGAGGTGATCAAAAAAAGGATTGTGCGCAATTTAGAAGATGGTTTCAAACTTGAAACCATGATAGTTCCCTTTGCCGATATCGTACATGATCGCGCGATGCTGGAAGTTTTTCGAGGCTGTACCAGAGGCTGCCGCTTTTGTCAGGCGGGCATGCTCTATCGCCCGATAAGGGAGCGTGAGCAAGATAGCCTCGTCGAGAATATCGATAAAATTTTAAGCAGTACGGGCTTTGAAGAAGTCTCGTTAACCTCTTTGAGCACCATGGACTACTCGGGCATTGGTACACTGGTTAAAAAACTCGTGGATAAATACGAAGCAAAGTCTGTTGGCGTATCACTGCCATCGCTTCGACTTGACAGTTTTTCCATTGATGTCTTAAAGGAAATTCAAAAAATTAAAAAGACCGGCTTAACCTTTGCACCAGAGGCGGGTACGCAGCGGCTAAGAGATGTTATCAACAAAGGCGTGACAGAAGATGATATTGAATCGACATTTAAAAGCATCTTTGAACTCGGCTGGTCTAGGGTCAAATTATACTTCATGATCGGCTTGCCGACAGAAACCATGGAGGATCTTGACGGCATTGCCGATATTGCCAATTTGGGAACCTATCTTTTCAAGCAATATAAGCCTGAATACATGAAGAAGTCAGTACAGGTTACCGTCAGTACTTCATGTTTTGTCCCCAAACCGTTTACGCCTTTTCAATGGATGGCGCAATCAACGGCTGAAAATTTTTATGAAAAAATCGATCATCTTAAAGTGAAACTCAATAATAAGAAAGTGGTTTATAATTATCATGATCCAAAGACCAGTGTCCTTGAAGGGGTCTTTGCTAGAGGGGATCGAAAACTTGCTGCGGTTCTGATAAAAGCTTATGAACTAGGTTGCAAATTTGACGGATGGCAAGAATGCTTTAACCATGACAATTGGATGAAGGCATTTGAAGCCTGCGGTGTTTCGACAGCATTCTACACGACGCGAGAAAGACAAAAAGATGAAATATTCCCATGGGATATCATAAGCCCTGGCGTGACAAAACAGTATCTTTGGCTTGAAAATACAAGGGCGCAGGATGAAATCGTAACAGGCGACTGCCGCACTGACTGCAAAGGCTGTGGCGTCAACAATATCATTATCGGTGGTGATTGCTAATGGTAACATTGAGAATACGTTATACCAAAACACAATACATGAAATATTTAGGTCACTTGGAGTTGATGAAGCTATTTGAACGGGTTTTTAGAAGACATCAGTATCCGCTCAAATTTTCTGAAGGCTTTAACCCGCATCCTAAAATGACATTTGCGTCGCCTTTATCCGTTGGCTATGCGACAAAGGGTGATTTGATGGAAGTCATTCTAACAGAAGAAATGCCGATTGAAAAAGTACTGGCCACAACTTTTCCAGAGGGCATTGAAATTCTGGATGCCAAATATATAGAATCGAAGACATCACTCATGGCTGGGATTGACAGTTCAGAGTATTTGATTAATGTCGAACTCCAAACGCCAATCAGTGATTTGGAAGGACAGTTTGAGCATTTTCTTTCACAGGACGCTATTAATTATGAAAAGAAAAACAAGCGTGGTCAAATGCGCATCATTGATGCAAAAGCGCAAATCTATAAAGCAAAAATCATCTATGAAGAAAACGGTGAGTTTACACTAAGATGTACATTAAAGACAAGCAGTCAGGGCAATTTAAATCCAGAGACTTTTGTCAAAGCATTTTTAAAATTTTGCAGGCAGCCTGAAGAGAGTGCCCTCATTCTAGTCGAAAGGCTTGCAATGTTTGATGCAGCTCATAAGCCGCTATTTGATTTAATTGCTTAGCTTGATCCGAATAAAGCATGCCGTGCAATGATGATGCAAAAATGATGCAATAATGATGTTATGAATAAGAAAGCGGGCAACCGATGAACAGCAGTAACAAAAAAATATATATTGTGGAAAGCCGCGATACCCGTTTGGCGATAAAATACAATCCTTTAGAAGATGCGATTGAAGGTATTGTTGCATCACGAGATGAACATTTAACATACCTCAACAAGGTTTTTGCAGCAAAAGTCGTTAACATTGTCGATTCCCTGGATGGTGCTTTTCTCGATATTGGCGCAAAAGAAAACGCCTTTATGACGAAACGTGAATTGTGTAAAGCACTTGATATTCCCTATGCAAAAGCAAAGCAATTGCCTTTAAAACAATTGGTTAAGCGCAATCAGCTTGTGCTTGCGCAGGTGAGCCGTGAACCGTATCAGTCAAAAGGCGCTTCGCTGAAAGCTGAAATCAGCATTGTCGGCAAGTACTTTGTCTTACTGCCGCAGTCAAAGGGCATTAAATACTCAAGAAAAATCAATCCGCTTTCACTCGATCAGACACTGCAAGAACGATTGACAGAAAACGGCGCAGGCATTGGTTTTATCGTCAGAAGTCAAGTGACCGAAACTACGGATGCCGAAGCTGTATACGATGATTTGCTGCGATTGATTGCCGTATGGGAGCGCTTGCTGAACCAGTTTAAGCTGACACCCAATATGCGCTGCCTCTATGAGCCGGATACATTTGAAGATGAGATCTATCGCAGATTGTATGAAATGCGTACGACACGTCTCTTTGTACAGCACGATTCTGAGCGAGAGGCACTCATCGCCATGGGTGTCCAAAATCATGATATTGAAAAACTTAAAGCTGACAGGACTAAAACGCTGGGGCTTCTGGATAAATTAGAAAGCCTGCTGTCCGGCAATTCATTTAAAACACCTTCTGGGGCACGTCTGACCATTGATGAGTTAGAAGCCTTTACAATCATCGATATTGATTCCGGTACCTTTACAGGTGACCAGTCAAAGGATGATTTCGCCTATGCACTCAATCTGGAAGCAGCAGAAACCATTAAGCAGTTATTGCTGCTTAGGCAAATATCCGGGGTGATTATCATTGATTTTATTCACATGCCAACGCAGGTACAAATGAATTTTATTGAAAAATGCCGTGAACGTTACTTTACACGAGATGATGATTTCAGCATCCATGGGTTTACTGCCATGGGGTTGCTGGAATTAACGCGAAAACGAGAGAAGCCATCGCTTCGGGCATCCATGAGTTTTGACTATAGACGCGGTGATCTTTATCACTTGGCATTGGTTTCGCTTGAGAATCAACTAAGGCGCCTGTCAGAACACACGAATACAAAACGTGCTTTGGTCGTCTGTGAGGAGCCGCTGTATATCTATTTGAGACAGCGCCCAATTGATGGCACCTCTTTTGGTATCACCTTAAAATATGAAAAGCGCAATCGGGCAGAAGCTAGCTATGCTATTCAAACGCTGCCCGATTAAGGGTGTTTTTAACAGACGATAACAGCAGGGCATCCTATGGATCAAAATATTTGAATTTCATTGACATGTGCTTGCTGATATGATATTATTTATCGTGTTGCCGCACGAGGTGGGTTTTTAAAACACGTTGGTGTACCTTGATCTCGGCGAGTATGGATAGAGGAGGTGCGAAATGTACGCAATTATTAAAACTGGTGGTAAACAATACAAAGTTGCACAAGGTGATGAAATTTTCGTAGAAAAATTAAATGTCACTGAAGGTGAAACTGTAGAGTTTGATGAAGTTTTGGCTGTTTCTACAGAAGAGGGATTACAAGTTGGCTCAGAAGTCGCTGGCGCTAAAGTAACGGCTTCTGTTGTTAAGAACGGCAAAGGCCCAAAAGTCATCATTTTCAAATACAAGTCTAAAAAAGACTATAGGAAAAAACAAGGCCACAGACAACCGTACACAAAAGTTAAAATCGAAACGATTTCAATGTAGTGACATATGGTTAAAGTTGTCGTCAAAAAAAATGCAGCGCAGTATTTGTCACTGAAAATTACAGGTCATGCTTATTCCGGAAAGCCGGGAAATGATATCGTCTGTGCAGCTGTTTCCACATTGGGACAGACATTGGCAAATGCACTTGAAGCAATTGCAGAAATACCGGAAAAAGAGCTTTCGCTCTCCGTTCAGTCAGGCTTATTGTCTTTGAGCGTTCCGGAGACAGCTGATCGACATACTGTGGACATATTATTTAGAAATTTTGTAATTGGCATAGATGGCATCGCAGGAAGTTATCCTAAAAATGTCAAACTGATCATTGAGGAGGTGCAGGGACATGATAAGAACTTTTAACTTACAGTTATTTGCGAGTAAAAAAGGTGTTGGTTCTTCTAAGAACGGTCGCGACTCACAGTCGAAACGCCTTGGTGTTAAAAGAGCAGACGGACAGGCAGTCAGTGCCGGAAGTATTCTCGTAAGACAGAGAGGAACAAAAATCCACCCTGGCAACAACGTTGGCAAAGGCGGCGATGATACATTGTTTGCAAAAGTAGACGGCGTTGTAAAATTCGAGCGTAAAGGCAAAGATAAAAAACAAGTAAGCGTTTATGAAGCTTAATCCTAAATGTCCATCATCTTTGATGGACATTTTTATTAAATTTAGGAATATTTGACCGTGATGGATTTTAGCGGTTTTTACTGCAAAAGTCACATGTGAGAATTGAGAAATTTTGAGAGCATTGGCATGCACTATCAATGCGATAGCGCATATCCTAATATACGAATATTTCGTAGAGGTGAATGATGTTTGTAGATATTGCAAAAATCTACATTAAGGCTGGTAACGGTGGAAATGGCCGTGTCAGCTTCAGAAGAGAAAAATATGTACCTGATGGTGGACCGGATGGCGGAGATGGCGGCAGAGGCGGCAGTATCATCGCGATGGCAGACGATGGCATTCGAACCCTGATGGATTACCGTTATAAGACAAAATATAACGGGGAAGCTGGCGGAGACGGCGGCAAAAAAAATATGACCGGAAAGGCAGCCGAGGATTTAGTGATAAAAGTGCCTGTTGGCACCCTTATTAGAGATGCGGAAACCGGTAAAGTTCTGGCAGATTTAAAGACAAAAAATGAAAAAGTAATACTCGCAAAAGGCGGCAGAGGCGGTAGAGGCAATACACACTTTAAAACGCCAACACGTCAGGCACCAACTTTTGCAGAAAAGGGAACCGCAGGGGTTGAACGCAATATCGTCATGGAACTCAAATTGCTGGCGGATGTTGGACTGCTGGGTTACCCAAATGTCGGCAAGTCAACATTTCTTGCCGCGACGACAAAGGCACAGCCTAAAATCGCCAACTATCATTTTACAACACTGCAGCCAAATTTGGGTGTCGTTGAAGCAATAAAAGGCAAGAGTTTTGTCATTGCAGACATCCCAGGGCTGATCGAAGGCGCCAAAGACGGCGTTGGATTGGGACTTGACTTTTTAAGACACGTTGAACGTACGAGGCTGCTGGTACATGTCGTCGATATTTCAGGTATTGAGGGACGTGATCCCATAGAAGATTTTAAAACGATTAATGCAGAAGTCTTTGGTTACAGTGAACGCCTGTCTGAACGAAAACAAATTGTGGCAGCCAATAAAATTGATTTGCTTTATGATCGAGATGTTTTAACCGCCTTTACAGCGGCGCTTGAAGCTGACGGTTACGAAGTCTATCCTATTTCTGCGGCTACTGGTGAAGGCATTGAAGCGCTGCTCGGCAGAATGACAACACTTCTCGATGAAATTCCACACGAGGCACTCGTTGATGAATCCGACTATCTCGTTGAAGACTTAGATTTTACAGATAAGTCTGAAATCAATTACTTTGTGGATGAAGGCGTCTATTGCGTTGAAGGCGAATACATTGAACGGTTAATGTATTCTACAAATATGGATGACATAGAATCGCTTAGAAGATTTCAAAATGTCTTAAAGAATAAAGGTGTTTTTGATCACCTTCGCGAAATGGGTATTGAGGATGGCGATACGGTAAGAATCCTGTCCTTTGAATTTGAATTTTATGATTAGGTATAGGAGCGTATATGCTAACGGGAAAACAGCGTAGTTTTTTAAAATCACTTGCGAATACACTAAAACCGATGACTCAAATAGGCAAGGAAGGCGTGACCGATGCTTTCTTAACAGAAGTGGATCATCTGCTGGAACATCATGAACTCATTAAAATTAATGTTCTGAATAACAGCATGTGTACAGCAAAAGAAGCAGCCAATGAAATCGCAGAAAAAGTGGATGCAGAATTCGTTCAGGCGATTGGCAATCGTTTTACCATTTACAGACAGTCTCGAACCAACCCGACACTTGAAATACCAGGTGCCGATAATTCACGTGTTCATAACAATAAACTGAAACAGCTGCAGGCAGAGCGTGAAAAGCAGAATAAAATGCAAAAACAGTCGACTGGCAAGCGCATTCATAAATCCGTCAAGCCTAAAACACCAAAGGCGATAATAACGCCAAAAGCGGTAAAGACAGTAAAAACGGTAAAGACGGTAAAAACAGCTAAGACGTCAAAATAAGGAGTGCTTTTATGAATAAGGCAGCCCGCGGAAAGCGCATTGGAATCATGGGCGGTTCCTTTAACCCCATCCACTATGGACATCTGATGCTGGCTGAACAAATCAGGACGCAATACGCACTGGATAAAATTATTTTTATTCCCGTGGGCATTGCGGCACATAAGGCAAATAACCTGAGAGAAACGCGTACAGAGCGTTATCATATGACCGCTTTGGCCATTGAATCAAATCCTTTCTTTGAAGTCAGCAACTATGAGTTGAAAAGAGAGGAAATTTCCTATTCAGTCGAAACGATAAGGCATTTGCGTCAATCACTCGATGCCTCAGATTCGCTCTATTTTATAACGGGTGCTGATGCCATCATCCTCTTGGATTCTTGGTATCACAGCGAAGAGCTATGTCAATACGTGACATTTGTTGCCGCAACGCGTCCCGGTGTGGATATCGAAGAATTTGAATCAAAAATCGAAGCGCTTCATCTAAAGCTGAATGCCAAAATTGAAATGTGTTTTATTCCGGCACTCGCCATTAGCTCTACAGATATAAGAACGAGAGTATCAGAAGGCAAGAGCATTAAATACCTCTTGCCGGAATCGGTTGAGGCATATATTTACGAAAAGGGTCTGTATCGGTGTGACGTTTGAACGGACCGATGATAAAACCGGTTCTTTCATCGTCAGGTCGATGGTTGCATCGGTTTTTTTGCATGAAAATGACGCAGGAGATCAGCATGACAATAAACATAACCAATGAAGCAATGATAACCTATTTAAAAACCAGTTTAAGCAAGAAAAGGTTTCAGCACAGTATGCGCGTCGCAAAGCTTTCAAAAGATCTGGCAAAGCGATATGGCGTCAACCCTGACAAAGCCTATTTTGCCGGACTCGTACACGATATTGCAAAAGAACTCGACGATGAAACATGCCTTTTGTATATCGAAAAAGCCAATATACGAAAAGATCCAAGCATTGAGGCCAGCCCTAATTTGGCACATGGCGAAATTGCAGCCTATTTGCTTTCGTCCCAGTTTGGCGTTACAGATGATGCCATATTAAATGCCGTTAGATGGCACACGTATGGTCGTGCCAATATGACGACACTTGATAAAATAGTCTACTTAGCAGATATTGCTGAACCCAAGCGTCAATTTGATCATATCGATGAACTCAGGAAAATGATCAAAGAGGATTTAGACGCTGCCATTCACTATTATTTCGATTTATGTGTTGCCTATTTATCCGCAAAGCATCAAATTGTACATCAAAATACCTATGAAATGCTGCATACACTTCGCTGACACATTGAATTCGTTAACTGTCTATAATGATTCCATAAATGAAGAATCATGCATTTTTCTTGATTATTTATGATATATTCTCTATTATAGATAATAAGGCAATCAAAAAAGGAGCAAATAAGAATTGAATTTTGACATCGTAAAAAAGATTTATAATCTGCTGGATGATAAGAAGGCAATGGATATCGTTGTTTTAAAGGTTAACCGCATCACCACTGTGGCTGATTATTTTATTATTGCCACCGGGACTTCGTCAACGCATATTAATGCACTTTGCGATCACGTTGAAAAGACATTATTTGACGCTCATATTTCGCCTAAGCATAAAGAGGGCAGAGCAAAAGGCGAATGGGTGCTCATGGATTATCAGGACTTTGTCGTGCATATTTTCAATGCAGAGATGCGTGCGTATTATAATCTTGAAAGAATATGGAGTGATGCAGAGTTCATAACAATTGTTTAGGGGGAAATTATGCAAAAAGCAATCCATCCGATTTTGGAAAAGCTTATTCCAGTTGCCAGAGGTGTTGCCGAGACATTCGGATCAAATTGTGAAGTCGTGATCCACGATTTTTCCAATCTTGAATACTCAATTGTCGCCATTTTTAATGGACATGTGACTGGTCGAACAGTAGAAACGAAAATGACGGAAACTGTCATGAAGCAAATTGACAAAAAAATTGATGGCGAGGACGTGTATAATTATACTGGCAAGAGTACACTTGGCAGGGAATTAAAATCGACGACCTCATTTATCAAAGATATGGATGATCAAATCATTGGCTGTATGTGTATCAACTTTGACATTACGGATATGATTAGTGCCAAAAACATCCTTTCGGAGCTTTGCAAAGTTAATGAAGAAGAAGTTAACGTGATCGGCGAAATCAATAAAGTCAATGATGTCCTTTACGATATCGTCGAAAATACAATTCATAAATTTGGTCGACCGGTCATATACTTGACAAAAGATGAGAAAGTTAGCATTGTCAAGGACTTGGAAGATAAAGGCGTCTTTTTGATCAAAGGCGCTATTGATTACGTTGCCAATTCCCTCCAAGTATCCCGTTATACGATATACAATTATCTTGACGGCATACGAGAGGGCAAATAAGGAGGAGAACATGTTAAAAACAATTCACACATCTAACGCACCAGCAGCTGTCGGCCCTTATTCTCAAGGTGTTTCTGCCGGAAATTTTGTCTTTGTTTCTGGCCAAGTACCGATTAATCCAGCAACTGGAGAACTCGTTAAAGGCGATATCAAAGCTGCAACGACACAATCTTTAGAAAACTGCAAGGCAATTTTAGCTGAGTCTGGATTGACGATGAATAATGTTGTCAAAGTAACGGTGCTTTTAAACGATATCAGTGACTTTGCTGCAATGAATGAAGTCTACGGTACTTATTTTGCTGAGCACAAGCCTGCAAGAGCTGCTTTTGAAGTTGCTAAGCTGCCTTTAAATGCAGATGTGGAAATTGAAATGATCGCTTATGGTGAAAATGCGTAACTGTAAAAACAAATAAGTTAAAATTTCCTAAGTTAAAATTTTATACAAAACCAATAAAAACAACCCCCGGCATTTATCCATATGGATTGAGTGCCGGGGGTTTTGACGATACATTATCATATTATTTGAAAATCATACTAACCAAGAAGATTGTGTATGCGGCATTAATATTTGCGCCTTTGCGGACGACGTTGGCGCCGAAGTGAAATCAATCTGATCCAAGTGACAATTGTGCGCCAGATGATTAACGCCAATAACAGCTTAATGCCGGTACTTATATAAAACATTTTATCCTTGTAAAAGGGGATATGATCATAGTGATTAATATCAGCTGACATTAGATCTTCACCGGAATAATCATCATCAGCGATGAGATTGGCTTCACAGAGCACTTTATCGCCGAGATAGTATTTTATCTCACCAAGGACCTCGCCCTTAGTGATAGGCAATACTGGATGATCTGTAGTCGTCACTTCCTTCACGAGCGAATCGGCGCTTACATCATAACTGAGATCTACACTCAATGCGTGGTCGGGATGCAGGTTTATAACGGTTTGACGCGTATCATTGAGCGCCAATGACGTCACGACCTCATTTTCCTCGTATAGCATATAGCTGGAAACGCTGTAAAGGCCATAATCCAGTAAATTACGTGTGTCTATATACATATTGACGCCTTCGCTTTTTAAGATGGCCGAAATATAACGCCTGCCGTCCTTTTCAATCGCACCGACAAAGCAATGTCTTGCAATCGTCGTATAGCCGCTTTTTATACCCGTCATAAGATCGTAGCCCTTTGTAACGGTTTCGCCCCGTACATCAATCTTATCAGATGATCCGGGAACGCCTGGAATAAATTTATTGGAGTGATTGAGCACGCGCTCTTCTGTCTTAACTTGATTTGCTGGGATTGTATAGCGCGGCGTCATCACAATTTCGCGAAAGTAGGGGATTTCCATAGCCGCTTTTGCGATCATGGCCAAATCGTAGGCTGTTGAAACATGATTCTCATTCGGCAGTCCATGCGGGTTTTCAAAATTTGAATTCAATGCGCCGAGAGCAGCAGCTCGTTCATTCATAACCTTTGCAAACGCTTCAATTGAACCGGAATGAAATTTTGCAAGTGCTTCGGCAGCATCATTAGCGCTGACCATGAGCATTGCATGCAGCAGCTCATCAACTGTCAGGACTTCGCCGGTTTCCAGTGCAATACCGGAACCGTCGACGTATGGCACTTTCTCGTCAATGGTCACTTCGGCACTGAGATCACAATCTTCCAAGATAATTAATGCAGTCAGAATTTTCGTCGTACTCGCCGGAAACATGGGAATGTTTGCATTTTTTTCAAAGATAACCTGTCCGGTATCTTCATTAATGAGAATGGCCGCTTCGGCAACCAAATTAGATTTATCAAGTGCAAAAGGGGTTTCATCAGCAAAAATTGGCAATGCAGTCAGATTAGCCATTATTAAAATTAGTATTGAAATTCGCTTCATTTTATTGATCATGCATTCCTCCTCTTTGAACATTATAACGGAAGGGGCAAAAAAAATAAATGCTGAATATTTGACTGAAGATCTTTATCAGTAATTGATTACGGCAAACACAAATGGTAATATATACCATATCGGAGGTGTACGATGTTGAACTGGTACCATATTCCCACTGCTGTATTCTTAATCGGGCTGCTGGTGACGCAAATGATTCCCAATAATGCAAATGGTGCAGCAGAGATGCTTTCACACATTGCCTACGACCAAATAAATGTCGCTACTGTCGAAAAGAAGGGTAATCATGCCAATAATACTGAAAATGCAGATACCATCAGCGACACTTTGACAGCAAATGATATCAAAGATGACAATGATGATACGAGTGAACGCGAAGACACTGTACTTCATGCTGATCGCATTTATGATCCCGTTGACGGCGTCTATATTGATCTAGAGACTTTTAACAAATATTCAGCAGAAGGGTATACACATTTTCGCGGGATTGGTAAGATAATTGCTGAACGCATTTTTGAATATCGTCAAACTCAGGGGCCTTTTGAAACCTTTGAGGCGCTTATCCATGTCAAAGGCATCGGAGACGCAAAAATAAAGGCGATTCTAGAGGCCGCGCCAACGTTATAATCGTGCTATTTCAAGGGCGTAATCTGTCAAAAGACGCTTGTATCTGCTATAATAATGTGGGAGGTGATCATATGGCACATGCAAAATTAACGGCATACACAAAAAGTGCTGGCTGAGCGGCCAAGATTGGTCCTGAGACCCTCGCACAAGTTTTGTGCGATATTCCTAAAAATGAAGATCCTGCGCTCATCGTTGGGTATGAAACCTCAGACGATGCAGCCGTTTATCAGTTAGATGAAAAGACCGGCCTTATTCAGACACTCGACTTTTTTACACCAATTGTGGACGATCCCTTTGATTTTGGACAAATTGCAGCAGCTAACGCGCTTAGCGATGTTTATGCAATGGGCGGTACACCAAGGGTTGCGATGAATATCGTCTGTTTTCCAAACAGTCTCGACACATCCATTTTAAAAGAAATACTAAGAGGCGGTGCTGAAAAAGTTAAAGAATCAGGGGCCGTGCTGGCAGGCGGCCATTCAATTGAAGACAATGAACCTAAATACGGTCTTTCTGTAACCGGAATCGTCGATCCTATGCATATCTGGCAAAATACAGGCGCCCAGGTTGGCGACATCGTTATATTAACCAAACCCCTTGGCATGGGCATTTTGACCACTGCATTAAAAGAAGGGATGGTCGATCAAGAAACCATTGCTTGGATTACCAAAATTATGGGGACATTAAACAAATACGCTGCGGATGCTGTCAAAGCATTTGATATCCACGCCTGTACCGATATTACCGGTTTTGGGCTCATGGGGCATGCACTCGAAATGGCTGAGGGCAGTCAGGTAACACTGGAACTAAGTTTAAACAGCATCCCCTATATTGGCGCCGCATTACCGCTGGCAGAAATGGGGATTATCCCGGCAGGTGCATATCGGAACCAAGCGCATGTGATGCCCAAAACAGCCTTTGAAGGTGATCTATCAGTTGCCTTAATGGATATTTGTTACGATCCTCAGACGTCGGGTGGATTGCTGATCGCGCTTCCGGAAGCGCAGGCAGAAGACGCAATGCACGCACTTGAACAAGCGCTTGACATTCCTTTTGCACGCATTGGCAAAGTGATCCCGATGGGAACCCACGCGCTTTGCATGAAACCATAGCCACAGTGTAAATTGAACCTATTGGAGGCAAGTAAATGCAATCATTATATTCAAATATTCCCAATATGAATGAAATACTGTCAAAGCTATCAATGGATGACATTGAGCCAAAATGGCAAAAAAAATTAGCGGATCAGTACCTTCAATCATTGCGGGCATCCATTGCCTCCGGCGACGTAAACGAGATTAACGCAGATGAGGTCATTCAATCCATACGCGATTATATTAAAACGACGCTTTCACCCGGCTTAAAGCGTATCATTAATGGCACGGGCGTTGTCATCCATACAAACCTTGGCAGATCTTCCATTTCAAAGACACTTTTAGATGAAACGACAGATGTTCTGTCACATTACAGCAATTTGGAATACAGCTTAGAAAAAGGCGCACGGGGTTCTCGTTACGCGCCTGTTGTCGAAAGGCTCAAACTGCTCACAGGTGCAGAAGATGCCATCGTCGTCAACAACAATGCAGCCGCTGTAATGCTGACGCTTAATACATTTGCATCAGGCGGCAGTGTTATTGTATCAAGGGGAGAACTCGTTGAAATCGGGGGTGCCTTTCGCATTCCGGAGGTGATGAAGCTCAGCGGCTGTCAGCTTATTGAAGTGGGGACGACAAACAAAACACATCCTTATGACTATTCACGGGCGGTTGCAGAGGATACCCGTATGGTGATGAAAGTGCATACGAGCAATTATCGAATTCAAGGATTTACGGCTTCCGTAGAGACAGATGTACTCAGTGAAATTACAAATGCAAACGGCCTCATCCTTTACGAAGATTTGGGAAGCGGCAGTTTTGAGACCATTGAAGGGTTTCAGGAAAAAACCATTCAGGAAGCGGCTTCACACTGTGATCTTTTATCCTTTTCGGGGGATAAATTACTGGGTGGCCCTCAATGCGGCATTATTGTTGGCAAACGTGATTTAATTGCGCAAATAAAATCCAATCAGCTTTTAAGAGCACTGCGTGTCGATAAGTTTACGCTCAGTATTCTGGATAGACTGATGACGGCGTACTTTAAGACTGAGGGCCTTCGAACAGAGGCGATCCCAACACATCGCTATTTAAAATTATCAGAAGAAGCTATCGAAGCAAAGGTAAATGCCTTTCTTGACATATACCAAGAACCATTAAAAGAGATTAAACTGCATGTTACAAAAGCAGCTATGGATTCAGAAGTTGGTGCAGGCAGTATGCCGCTTGCATTATTGCCGTCCTGCGGCCTTATTATTCGTTCAGACCATTCAATTGAAAGGTGTTTCCGATCTATGCGGCTCCTAGAACTTCCGCTCATTGGGCGCATTGAAAAGGACGGTATTGTATTAGATTTTAGAATGATTGAAACGGAAGATTTTGAAGGTGTTTTCAATGCGCTGAAAGCGGGGTGTTATCATGAATAGCCATCTCGTCATCGGTACGGCCGGCCATATTGACCATGGAAAGAGCACTTTGGTTAAAGCTTTGACTGCCATTGATCCGGACAGACTTGCAGAAGAAAAAAAGCGCGGTATTACCATTGTATTAGGATACGCGCATATGCGTATCGGCGATGATGAAATCAGTTTTGTCGATGTACCCGGTCATGAGCGATTTGTTAAGACAATGCTTTCAGGTGTTACAGGCATTGATGCCATTATGCTTATTGTTGCAGCAGATGAGGGCATAATGCCGCAGACTCTTGAACATTTTTCCATTGCCAAGCATTTGGGTGTCGGCAATGGCTTCGTCGTCATAACAAAAGCAGACAAGGCTTCGGATTCTCAAATTGAATCCCTAAAAAAAGAGATTGCGGCAATGACAAAAGGTTCATTTCTCGAGGAGAAACCGATCTTTATTACCGCAATTGACAACCCCGATGGCTATCAAGACATTCGTGCCTATCTAAAGCTGCTCTTAGAACCAGTCTCAACGGTAAAAGCTGATTTGCCGCCTCGAATGTATATTGATCGCGTGTTTACGCTCAGAGGCAAGGGAACAGTTGTCACGGGGACACTTATTGAAGGGACATTTCAAAAAGGCCATTTGATCTACGCCTATCCAAGTGGCACAGAAGCAAGAATTAAGCAAATTCAAATACATGGTGAAAATTCTGAAAAAGCAGTTTATGGTCATCGCGTTGCATTGAATCTCACTTGTGAAATGGATGCCGTTAAAAGAGGCGACCTTTTAACAACCGTGCCAAATCGCAGCGGTCAGTTCATTCTAGATGTTGAAGCGACATTTGATCAGTACGTCAGACACTGGCAGCGCATTCGATTTTTCCACGGAACGCGTGAAATAATGGGGCGTCTCGTACTGGCAAACCAGCAGCCTGTTGAAAGCGGCACGCATACAACCGCTCAAATTAGACTTGAAGAGGCTCTTTTTGCCAACGCAGGCGACCGTTTTATCATGAGACGTTTTTCGCCTGTACAAACGATTGGCGGCGGTTTAATCTCAAATGTCAATGCAAAAAAACATCATATAACCGATATCACTGCTGTATCCGAAG
>JASUSA010000071.1 GCA_030446305.1 Clostridiales bacterium
TGTTTATCGCCTGTGCGCGGGTATCTTTTTTGTGCCGGAATAGACATAGAAAATCCTCCTAAATGTTTGGTTTTTTTGAATAACTATTCCGGCTGAAGCAATGCAGCGTTTCATATAAATACCACCTTTATGACATTACAATACTTTATAGAATGACAGTGCAAAACTAAAGCTTTTGAGCGACTATAACAAACCTGTGTTCAGTGCCTTGAATATAGCCTTTTGCCTCTATTTCGCGTTGGCATTGGCAGAGCTTTTCAAAAGCATCATCAACAGAGAAATCAGGAAATTCCCATGTGATGATTTTGGCAAAATAAACCAAGGCGCCGACGTCGAAAAAACGAATGGGCGTGAAAACCTCATCAGACTGTAGGATGTGAAATCCCGCGTCTTGCAGCATGGTGCTATTATTTGACAGCGTGTGCTGCGGAAAAGACGGCACATATGCTTCGATCAGGCGTTGTGACAAGTCGCGGTTATTTTCACCCCCTACTTGTTGTGTGATAAAATAACCGCCGGTTTTCAGCACGCGACAGACTTCTGCTGCATCAAAAGATTCGTGCCTGTTAATGATGATATCAAAATGACTGTCTTCAAATGGCAGCTTGTCGTCTTCATAAGTTTGAACGATCTGGATGCCCCGCGGTGCAAGATGCCGAAGACAATAATCAACATTCGGTGCATAGGCTTCTGTTGCTGTCGTTAGGACATAAGGGTGTCCCAATGTCAGCAAAAATTCACCGCCGCCTGTGCCCATGTCTAGCAACTGGTCTGTCTGCTTTAAAACTGAGCGTACAATGGTGCGGTAATCCCACGGCAGGCTTTCACTTTCCCATCTGCCGTCAAGATGTGAAAAATCCCAGCCCTTAAAAGCAAATGCTGCTTCCGAACGCCATTCGTTTAACCATTTTCGCTTTTCATTTAGTAATTTTTCTTTGTTAAGTCGTTTTTCATTCGATAGAAATTCTGCCCAGTTGATATCTAGATCATCTGTGTTGTCTTGCCAATACAGCAGCCTATCATAATAGTAATTTATTTTATCTGTGACGGGTTTTTGAAAGTTATCGATTCCATATTTAAAAACGAATGCTGTCAGTTCATAGATTGGCAGCCCCAGAGCATGTGTTTCCACATGTACAGTCGTACCGGCATGGCCAATTGCATGGCACATTGATTCATATGCTCTATCATTAAGTTCTTTGGCGACTGCGTGCGAATCTAAAATAGCACGTTTTGCAATCGGCATTTTTATTTCACCTTTTGCCCAAGATTCACAAAGCGTCAAACAGATTCTTGGTCTTTTTTCATCAGGATATTTCGTTTCAAATGTCTCTAAAGTTTGCTTAGCACAATCTAAGGCCCACATTACCAGTACGCGATGGTTTTGTAATTGTATTAATGCTACTAATGTTTGCAGGCATTGACTGTCACGAGAAAACAGCATTTTATTCTTTTTCTTATATTTAAGTGCTACATCTGCAAACATTGGTTTATTCCTTTCAAACAGAAAATTAATCCGTATGCTATTTAATAACGTATGACAGCATATTTTCGTTAAATTATACCGACAATATTTATTATATCCTTAATCTAATGAATATACATTAATTTAAGGACATTAAATTCTGTTTCGCATCATCCTTTGGTAGATTAAGTTGAAAAATTGCATTGTTCAAATTTCAAACCTTTTAACCTTTTAAAAAAGCTTTTAAACCTTTTAAACTTTTAAAACTTTCACGACAATATGCTTTATTGCCATAAAACGAAAACTCAAGCTATTGTCGTAAAGGATCAACAAAAAGTAAGCATATGATTTCAGTAAATATCTTATCGATGATAACTACAAATGAAAAAAACAGGCAATTGCCATTATAAGATGAGGCAATCCCCTGTTCAAATCCATATATTTGTCAAATCTAATTGTACTTCTTATGCTTAATGATTGCCTGTGCTGCTGCTAATAAGATCCATCTTTTTACTTTATTACACGATGGAAGACTAAAACAATAATAATATTTGGCAACCATATGAGTAATGATACATTTTACATAGCTTGACGATTTTCAAATGCTTCTGAAACCAAATCATAAACAACTGTCGTTAAAGTCAACGCTTTCATTGCCGAGAGCACATCTTCAATTGAATTAAAATTGGATCTGTTGAGGAGTAGATACTTTGTAAGTTTAATAATAAATCTTCGCCCTTTTACCTGCTCTTCAAGGTTGTCTGTTCGCTTGAAGTCAAAGGTCAAATTATAATCGTAAACCCTAGAAAAGCTTGAACATGCAGCAAATCCAATGCTATCTTTAATTGTTGAATCCATGTACGCTTTTAGATTTTGATCTTTATGATGCTTTTGACAAAGTTCAATAAATGACCTTTCAAAGGTGTTATACATCTCTGAAATTACGTTGAAGACATACGCTTGGTAGTCTTGTCGCTTTTCTTCAGAAATACACTTGACGCCGATTAAGGAAGCATAATTTGTTATAAAGCTTCCGATGAGTAAACCGATATCATAAGCAACAGGGCCATAGTGGGCATACTCCCCATCAAAAACTTTCATGTCTTTTTCATCGACAAAAATATTGGAGGTATGTAGATCTGCGTGGATCAAGGCCTGTTTCTTGTTCATAAAAATATCTTTAAGAATCGCCACTTCTTTTAATACGTTAGGATTATTACAGATATCATCAATATCCTTTTGCAGCGCATGGTAGATTTCCCGATCTTTATAATTCTTGAATGGCGCTTCGAATATTAAGTTTTCAAAAATACAACCATCATTGTTGAATTCAAAGATATGCGCTAAGCTCATTTTTTCATTTTTACTCAAGAAGCGCTCAGAGGTGAAAAAAGCGGATCGTCCCAAGAATTCACCGAGTTGACGCGGAAAATCGGGGAACTGCTTCATGTTGATCATTTCATTTCTTAGAATCTTCATCTCGCTGAGGTCTTCCATAATGACGATACTGTTTGCTTCATCCCAGAGGTGGATTGTGGGAACTGCACCCGGCATAATTTCGTCAAGTAATTTTGCATAATAGACTTCTGTATTGATTCTCGCAAGTTTCATGGGCAACACAATGCCACGGTCTTTAAGTGCCCTGACATAAGGCATCATTTGCTTTAAAACAACGGAATGACCAGTCGTCATAGACTTAACAAGCACTAAATGATTGCAAAGGCCATCGACACTTTGTCTGTTGCCATCAAAGACTTTAGCCGTTAAGATTTCAGATTTCGAGAAAATATTTGTTTTACGCTTTACATATTCAATGGCTGTCTCAGCCGATAATGTAATATGATTATCCATTAGGCGCCCTTCCTAAAATGACATGAACTAACATGTTATAATCGTACTATATCTGTCCGCTATGGATAAGTGAATTAATTCCTTTTTACGGATACTATTTTTATGAATTAAGGAAATTTGAATGATGCAATTATCTCAATTAACTTCAGCATTTAAAAAGTAGGCTGTCAATTGGACTGAGTTCAAAAAACATTTATTCATACTAGAAAACAACATACAGCCTTATGATAAGATCAATAATAGTATTAATAAGCATAAAAAGGGACATCCATTGGCATATGGATGTCCCTCGTTGATTAGATCACTCAAAGTGACTAGCAATTAATTTTAAAATATTTTTCGCATTAAGCATTTGCATTAAGCATTGATAGCGAGTAAGTTTTTACTTGTTCTTTATAACCGCCTGAGCAGCCGCAAGGCGTGCAATTGGCACACGGAACGGTGAACAAGAAACGTAGTTGAGGTCTGTTTTATAGCAGAACTCAATGGATTTTGGTTCGCCGCCATGCTCGCCGCAAATACCGAGTTTAAGATCGGATTTTACACCGCGGCCGAGTTCTGCAGCCATTTTAACGAGCTTGCCAACACCGGTTTGGTCGATGGATTCAAATGGATCTTTTTCAAAGACTTCTTTCTTCATGTATTCGCCAATGAATTTGCCGGCGTCATCACGAGAGAAACCAAGCGTCATCTGTGTTAAGTCATTGGTACCGAATGAGAAGAAGTCTGCATATTCAGCGATTTGATCGGCGATCAGCGCTGCCCTAGGCACTTCGATCATTGTACCAACTTTGTAAGGCAGTTCAATGCCGGATTCTTTGATAATCGGATCGGCAATATCGTGAACGAGTTTCTTAAGAATCGTAAATTCTTTAAGATGTCCAACAAGCGGGATCATGATCTCAGGATCAACTTGGATACCGAGGTCTTTCTTGCAGTGAACAGCCGCTTCAACGATGGCGCGAACTTGCATTTCATAGATTTCCGGATAAGTAATCGCCAGACGACATCCCCTGTGACCGAGCATTGGGTTAAATTCACTAAGGCTCATGACTTTTGTCTTCAAGATATCAAATGGGACTTCGAGTTCTTTTGAAAGCACTTGAATATCTTCATCTTTATGCGGCAGGAATTCATGAAGTGGTGGATCTAAGAGTCTGATGGTAACCGGTCTCTCACCCATAGCTTGATAAATGCCGATAAAGTCTTCTTTTTGGAATGGCAGCAGTTTATTTAATGCGTTTACACGGTCGTCTTTTGTTGATGAAAGGATCATTTGGCGCACGTATAAAATACGCTCTTCATCAAAGAACATGTGCTCTGTACGGCAAAGGCCAATCCCTTCTGCACCGAATTTTACAGCTGTTTCAGAATCCATTGGATTATCTGCATTGGTTCTGATTTTAAGGGTTCTCACATCGTCAGCCCAGTTCAGTACTTTGGCAAAATCGCCTGTCATGCCGACTTCTACGGTTTCAACTTGTCCGAGGTATACATTACCTGTATTCCCATCCAGAGAGATAAAATCCCCTTCTTTGTAAACTGAATTATTGACGACAAAAACGCGTTCATCTTCACTTACCTTGATTTCACCGCAGCCTGCGACACAGCATTTGCCCATGCCTCTGGCAACGACGGCAGCATGAGAAGTCATCCCACCTCTTGATGTTAAGATCCCTTCTGCACCAACCATGCCTTCAATATCCTCAGGCGATGTTTCGGTTCTAACAAGAATGGTTTTTAAACCTTTGTCTTTATATTTCATTACATCCTCAGAGTGGAAAACAACTTGACCGCAAGCTGCACCCGGAGAAGCCGGAAGCCCTTTTGCCAAGAGTTCAGCCGCTTTTAATGACTGCTCATTAAAGGTAGGATGAAGCAATTGATCCAATTGCTGAGGCGATATTCTCATCAGCGCTTCTTCTTTTGAGATTACCCCTTCTTCCACCATGTCGACAGCAACTTTTAGTGCTGCAAAAGCGGTGCGTTTGCCTGTTCTCGTTTGGAGCATATAGAGTTTGCCGCGTTCAACAGTGAATTCGATATCCTGCATATCACGGTAATGCGCCTCAAGTGTATTGGAGACATTGACGAATTCATCATAGACGTTAGGCATAACGTCTTTGAGTTCATCTATTTTCTGTGGTGTACGAATACCGGCAACAACGTCTTCTCCCTGTGCATTCATTAAGAACTCACCAAAGAGTTTAGCTTCGCCGGTTGATGGGTTCCTTGTAAAGGCAACGCCTGTACCGGAAGTGTTCCCCATATTGCCGAAGACCATAGACTGAACGTTGACAGCTGTACCGAGATCATGCGGAATTTCATTGTAGTTACGATAGATAATGGCACGATCGTTATTCCACGAGTTAAAGACTGCTTCGATTGCCATCATTAATTGCTCTTTAGGCGCTTGTGGGAAGTCAAAACCCATTGCTGTTTTGACAATGCCTTTATAGGCTTCAATGATTGACTGAAGATCTTCAACAGTGAGTTCCGTATCGGACTCAATACCCTTTGCTTCTTTCTGTCCTTCAAGGACGCGATCGAATTTGTATTTTGGAATTTCTAAAACGACATCACTGAACATTTGAATAAACCGACGATAACAATCGTAGGCAAATCGCTTGTTCTCTGTTAATGCCGCAAGGCCTTCCACTGAAACATCGTTGAGCCCAAGGTTAAGTACTGTGTCCATCATGCCCGGCATGGAGATGACAGCACCTGATCGAACGCTTACGAGAAGCGGGTTCCCCGTATCCCCAAGCTTCTTTTGAGTCTTTTCTTCAAGCTCAACCAGCTTCGCTTCAATTTGTTCAACAATTGAAGCAGCGATTTTCTTGCCGTCGACATAATATTGGTTACAAGCTTCCGTTGAAATGGTAAAACCATCCGGTACCGGTAATCCAATTTTTTTCATTTCGGCAAGATTGGCTCCTTTCCCACCAAGGAGATCCTTCATTTCTTTACACCCTTCTTCAAAAGCGTAAACGTATTGTTTCATCATTATAACCTTCCCTCACAAAGATTTTTTTATATAAAAACCCATAGCACGTGGATGCTATGGGTCATTATCAAAGCTTAGAGCCTCAAATCATACATTCATTATGACCTTTAAATAGCATACAACGAAAACTTCAAATTGTAAAATCATTATTTCATCATCACTTAAATTTCGTGTTGAGTCCTGTGATTTCCATTATGATGCTTGCCGTTTCTTCGATTGCTTTGTTTGCGACGTTTATAATGGGACAGCCTAGCTGCTTATAAACGCGATCGGCATATTCGAGTTCTTGTAAGATGCGGTCGTAATTAGCGTATTCGACATCGGATGACAGCCCTAGGGCTTTTAGTCGTTCGATTCGGATCTCATTTAATTTTTCGGGACTGTTGGTCAGTCCGATCAGTTTGTGTTTCGGTACTTGGAAAATTTCTTTTGCAAGCGGTATTTCAGGTACCAGTGGGACATTGGCGACTTTGATATTCTTGTGGGACAGATACATGCTAAGCGGTGTCTTTGATGTCCTGCTAATGCCAAGCAGTACCACGTCGGCATATTTTAGCCCACGCATGTCCTTGCCATCATCGTACTTGACGGCGAATTCAATTGCCGCTACCCGTTCGAAGTAATCATCGTCGAGTTTGTACATCGTCCCCGGCGTGGCCATTGGCTTATCGTCAAAGAATTGAGAAAACTGATCCAAGATCGGCGTCAGTATGTCGTGATACTGTATCTTAAAGCGGTCGCACTCGTCGATGATGATGCGTTTCAAATCGTCCATGACGGTTGTAAAGAGTATGATCGACTTGTGTTTGGAGGCTTCGACGACAATTTCCTTAACAGCATCTGCGTCCCTGACGTAATTGTATTTTTTAACGATATAATTCTTATTCAGATACTGATTCATTGCTGCCTTTGCAACGTGTGATGCGGTTTCACCCAGTGAATCAGATACTATAAAAACATAGTATTGATAATCCATTTGTGCCCCCAATTGTTTAATTTTTAGTGCTTATACCCAAATTATAACATAATCACTAGTTTTTTAAATGAGATTACGCAATTTAGGCTGAGAGAATTTCGATTGCTTGCTGTTGCGGGTCAATAAACCCATTGCTTTGAAGCGACGGATCATGGCATTTAGAAACGCAGGCGTTTTTGAATATAGTCTGTTAAGTCGGCTATTTTAACGCGCTCTTGCGTCATGGTATCGCGGTCGCGAATGGTAACGCTTTCGTCTTCTTCTGATTCGAAATCATACGTAATACAGAATGGCGTACCAATCTCATCATGTCTTCTGTAACGCTTACCAATACTGCCTGAATCATCAAAATCGACGTTGAAGTTTTCATTCAGCATGTTAAAGACTTCCTCCGCTTTATCGTTGAGCTTTTTAGAAAGCGGGAAAATAGCTGCTTTAAAAGGTGCCAGTGCCGGATGGAATTTCATGACAATACGCGTTGTACCGTCTTCCAATTCTTCTTCATTAAAAGCATCGACTAAAAAGGCAAGTGTCACACGGTCTGCACCCAACGATGGTTCAATACAGAATGGTACATACTTCTCATTGGTGATCGGATCTTGGTATCTTAAATCAACACCGGAATGTTCGATATGTGCCTTGAGGTCAAAGTCAGTTCGGTCAGCAATACCCCAGAGCTCACCCCAGCCAAATGGGAATTTATATTCGATATCGGTGGTTGCATTGGAATAATGCGATAATTCTTCCTGTTCGTGATCTCTGAACTTGACGTTGTCAGCATTCATGCTGAGTCTCAACAGCCAATTCATACAAAATTCTTTCCAATAGGCAAACCATTTGAGGTCTTCGCCCGGTTCACAGAAGAATTCAAGTTCCATTTGTTCAAATTCGCGTGTTCTAAACGTAAAGTTACCCGGTGTAATCTCATTACGGAATGATTTGCCAATTTGACCGATGCCGAACGGCACTTTCTTTCTGGCAGCTCTTTGAACCGCTTTAAAGTTGACAAATATGCCCTGTGCCGTTTCTGGTCTAAGGTATATTTGCGTGGAGGAGTCTTCGACAACACCTTGGAATGTCTTAAACATCAGATTGAATTGTCGTATATTCGTAAAGTCATGTGCACCGCAGTTTTCACATTTAATGTCGTTTTCGGCAATAAACTGCTCCATGCGCTCATTGCCCCACGCATCAATGGCTTCAGGTGTTTCACCTTTTGCAATGAGGAATTCTTCAATGAGCTTGTCGGCACGGTATCGCGTTTTACATTTTTTACAGTCCATCAGTGGGTCATTGAAGCCGCCGACGTGGCCCGATGCCACCCATGTTTGCGGATTCATCAGAATGGCACTGTCCAGACCGACATTGTAAGGCGATCCTTGAATAAACTTTTGCCACCAAGCGCGTTTAACATTATTCTTGAGTTCCACACCAAGCGGACCATAGTCCCACGTGTTTGCCAATCCACCATAAATATCCGAACCAGGAAAAATAAAACCCCTTGATTTTGCCAATGAAACGATTTTGTCCATGGTTACTTGCTTCATAAAAAAGCCTCCCTATCTTACTTCATTTTTTAATGTACGTTGATACATCATCGGTGTCCTAAGTTGCATTTACGCGGTAAAACAACGAAAAGACGCTAATCTTCTTGCGAAAAATAAAAAAATCTTCCATCCCTACATTACGTAGGGACGAAAGATCTCCGCGGTTCCACCCTTATTGGCATTAATGCCCACTTGCTCATGTATTAACTCCAAAGCGCCTTCCGTGTTGATCCCTGTCAATTTCCACCAATTCATTGACTCGCTATAAGGAACGCTCACGTACTACTCTTTATCAACGTCACCGATATTTTTTTATGATTTTAACATAAATACGAAGCGCTGTAAATAGTTTAATACTGCAAACAGCATAAGCTTTAAATTAGAAAACCTTATTCATTGTTTAACTTTGATACCATTCGTCTTTTTCTTTTTCTGTTTCTTCAACATTTTCTTCTGGATAAATTTCTTCTGAAGCCTCTTCTGGTTCTTCTGCTTTATGGCTTTTGAAGACTTGGTCAAACTTTTCTTGTGTGAATTCATTGATGTTGACGACGTCGCCATCTTCTTTGACGATCTTAATGGTACAGCCTGTTGCAACGGCTGCGATAATGCCTGCAACTGTAGGCACTGTAAAAATGACAGCAGTTAATGCGCCTGCGACAACTGGAATATCCAGCACTTTGCGATTGTTGCGCTCAATGATAATTTGTGTCACGATTCCTTCGTTGACAAGTGATTTCAATTTGTTGACAATTTCCTGTCCATTGAGTCTGCGATCAGCTTTCGGTTCAGATGTTTCTGTTTTTAAATCTTCCATGTATACCAGTGCTTTAAGAATATCGCCATCACAGGCTTCGAGCGCTTCTTTCGCTTCTTTGTAAGTTGCGCCGGTACGGTTAATAATTTCGTCTACCATTTCAAGTGTAATTTGCATATAATCACCTCATTCTAATGTTTACGATTCATCTTTACTTTGCGCATAATGTGAATCGGTTTTTGTAAGTTTCATTGATTGCTTATCCATATTATATCACTCGCCAGACAATAAAAAACCCAGATTCCTAAACCTTAGTTGAATTTTAATGAAATCTTAATGCATCATTCACTGAGGGAATTGAGGAAATCCAGGGCATTTATTTTATAAATCTGATTATGATATTGATGATAGGCTTCAAATAAACGGATTAATTTTGATAAATAGCCCTCATGAATTTTCGTTTTGGCACTAATGCGGATATCTTTTAAATGAAGATAGCTAATGACGTCGACAAAAGCGCGATTAAGCTTTATCAAGTGTTTGCCTTCCTGACGGCAGTGTTCGCACACGAGTCCCCCATCTTCAATGGAAAAATAAAAATCGTTTAATTCGGATTGGCAAACAGTACACTTTGTTCCCAAATTTGGGTAATGCCCTGTAAACTGTGTCAGTTTAATTAGATAGGCACAGCGCATAATGCGATAATTGCCTTGCTGTTTTGCCAAGAGATCAATGATTTCTGCCAGAAGCTGAAAGTGTTCGATGTCAGACATATTGTCACGAATGGTATAATTGCAAAGCTCCAGAAAGTAATAGCCATAGGCCAGCGTATTCAAGTCATCGGTAATGCGAAAATGTGAATCGTAAATGGTTACATTTTGAACTTTAGGTGTCTTTGACTTTGTATTAAGGACAAACTGTCCAAATACAAATGGTTTTGAAGCTGCTGCCAAATGATTGCGCGAACTCTTTGCGCCAATGGCAACAGCTTCCATTTTTCCGGCCTTTTTTGTAAAGAGCGTCAGGAATATATCATTGTTTTGCGCCTTTACCGTTTTAATCACGATGGCATCGGTTTCAAAGTACATTGCCGCCCTCTTTGCTTTCTTATCGAAAGGTTTTCAAATCGCTTAAAATCTGCGTAAAAAACGCATTGGAATTGCATAAAATACATATTGGCTCTGCGCAAAATACGCATTGGCTCTGCGTTAAATACGTATTGTATCTGCATTATAAATTTGCAATCATCAGCGTTGCAAGTGTGAAGTAAATGGATAAACCCGTGAGGTCAATTGTCGTTGTAATAAATGGTGCTGAGGCAACCGCCGGATCAATGCCGATGCGTTTAAAAATCAATGGCACGATTGTCCCGATGGTAGCCGCTGTGACCATATTGGCACACATTGAAATTCCGACGATGATGGCAATATGATATTCTGCATGCATAAAGAGTGCCGCAGTTCCAACGATTAGTGCACAGAACAGGCCGACGAGTATCCCGACTGAAATTTCATGAATCAGCGTTTTTAAAATATCCGTGCCCTCAATCATATGCGTTGCAATGTTGCGGACGGTTATGGTAGAAGACTGTGTTCCGACATTCCCGCCCATCCCCGCGAGCAGCGGCATGAACATCGCCAGTGAGGGATTTGCGCTAATGGTCGTTTGATACGACGCCAGCACTTTTGCTGAAAGCAAACCGCCAAAGATCGTAATAACCAGCCATGGCAGCCTTGAACGGACTGAGTTTTTAACACGGTCAAACAGTGTGTCATCGTGTTCGTAAACTTCTTCGTCAGAGGTACCGGCAAATTTATAGATATCTTCTGTCGCTTCTTCTTCGATGACATCCAAGATGTCATCAATGGTAATAATCCCGTGCATGACATTTTCGTCGTCTACAACCGGTACTGCCAAGAGGTCATATTTTGAAACAATTCGAGCGACTTCTTCCTGGTCGTCGTTTACATTTACTGTAATGACATTTTCGTTCATTACAGATTCTACCGAACGATTCGGCGAGGCAATGATCAGCTCTCTTAGGGAAATAACCCCTACTAAGCGCTCAGCATCGTCTACGACATAAATATAGTAGATTGTTTCTGCATCCGGCGCAATGGCGCGGAGTGTTTCAATCGCATAGTAAATGGAATAGTCTTTCTGAATGGACACGTAGTCCTTTGTCATGATCCCGCCGGCAGTATCTTCTTCGTAGAGCAGCAGGTCCTTGACATCTGCAGCATCCTCATAATCGAGAAATGCAATAATTTCTTTCTGTCGGCTTTCCGGCAGTTCATTAAGTTTATCGACGATATCATCTTGTGACATCAAATCGAGTAATGTGACTTTCTTTTCATAAGTCAATGCTTTAATGAGTTCACTAAAGTCATCGGAATTTAATTCTTCCAGAACTTCGGTTGCTTTTTCATCCGTCAGCAAGCCGAAGACTTGACGCTGCTCATCGGATTCGAGGTTTTCCAGAACCTCTGCAATATCAGCAGCATGCATGGCGTCGAGATAGTTATGAAGGCCAATGTCATCGTGTTTTTCTATTAGGTCTTCTATCCTTGATAAATATTCATAAAACATCAACAAACCCATGTTGCCACCTCCTATTTAAATATTGTCTTTCGGTAACGGGCTATTCTTTATAGCCGTAGTTCTTTAAGAGTCCCGCGTGATCACGCCACCCTTCTCTCACTTTAACCCATAGTTGAAGATTTACTTTCATACGCAAAAAAAGTTCGATTTCTTCACGTGCACTCTTTCCAATGCCTTTTAGCTTTCTGCCGTTTTTGCCGATAATGATTCCTTTATGTGAATTTTTTTCACAGATGATGTTGGCTTCAATGTCAATGATTTCTTTATTCGGTCGCTGTTTAAAGCTTTGGATTTCAACGGCAACGCCATGCGGCACTTCTTCATCCAAGTATCGAAGCAGTTTTTCACGGATGATCTCAGATACGATTGTTCGCTCGGTTTGATCGGTCATGGTATCTGTTGGGTAATAAGGCGGCCCCACCGGCAGACTCTCTTTAATCGATGCAATCAGCGCTTCGACGCCTTTTTGATTAATGGCGGATAGACCGACGACATCGATAACGAAATCAAAAGCGCGATAGGTATCGTAAATGGTTTTAAAAGCTTCAGGCGTTATGAGATCCGTCTTATTAATGGCTAAGATGACCTTGGTCTTTGACGTTTTCACTAAATCGATGAGATATTGATCACCAGGGCCTATTTTCAACGATTCATCAACCATGAGGATGACGACATCAACGTCTTTCATGGCGCTGATGGCACTGTTGACCATAAAATCGCCGAGTTTATTTTTAGGCTTGTGAATGCCGGGGGTATCGACAAAAATAATCTGACTGTCTGCGTCGTTATACATCGCGGTAATCTTATGCCGTGTCGTTTGTGGCTTATCCGACATAATGGCTATTTTCTCGCCGATAATACTGTTCAAAAGTGTTGATTTACCGACATTTGGTCTCCCAATAATGGTGACGAAACCGGATTTAAACGTCATAGTGCCTCCGTTTCTAAATATGCAGTGATACTGGTGTTTTGCTTATAAAGTGATGAGTGATATTGTCTTAATGTGATAGATGTTACTTAATGTCGATTTGTGTAAAGGAATGCGGCAATAAGTCATCAATTTTATAGACTTCATAATCATAATCCTTACTAATTATGATGTCAATATCTTTTGAAAACTCGACGATAACCTGTCTGCAGATACCGCAGGGATAGGTATAGTCACGGCTGGAAGAGACAATGGCGATTGCTGTAAAGTCGTGCTCTCCCTCCGAAATTGCTTTGAAGATCGCTGTGCGTTCAGCGCAGTTGGTTGCCCCAAAAGATGCAATCTCAATATTGCAGCCCGTGTAGATATTGCCTTTCTTCGTCAGAAGTGCGGCGCCGACTTTAAAGTTAGAATATGGCACATAGGCTTTTTCCGCTGCTTCATATGCCATTTCAACCAAAGCTTTATAATCCATGATTTTGCCTCCAAGATGTTTTCTTTATACCCGATCAAGGTGATGCGGTCTCGGTCTTGCCTTTCGGCATTATCTGAAACCATGTTTTTCCGGGATTGAGTTTAATGGCATCGCCGTTTGCATCGGTAAAGTATGTCGTTGCACGCGCATCCGCTTTTGACCATGTTACGGGAATGCCCTTGCCGCCAGTGTAATACATACCCTTCCCTTCACCGACTAATCCCAGTTGTAAACGGCCTTCATTGTCTAATACTTTCTGACTGACGTACTGTACCAAAATATTGACGGCATAGAGTTGTTCGCCGGTATCTTCGTCAATATGCGGTTTGCCGTTTGTCTGACGCATGTAGCGTGTGGTTTCAGGATCGTAAAGATAGGTAGTGTAATAACCTACTTTATCAGTTGAAGTCGGTGCTTTATATAAGAATTTTATGGTGTTGGCATCAGTTCCGTTTTCCAATACATGAAAGGTATCGCAGAAATCGAGAAATGACACGGTGACGGCTTCATCATAATGCTTGCGATTGCCATCGGCTAGAAGGGTGCTGGCTTCAGTATACATATTGTGTGGAATGCGCTTATGCGATTCCCGATGAAAAGCACCACTGTAAAGGCCGTCGATATCTGCCATTTTGTAGCTTTTAATATCGCTTAGCGCCTGCATAGACCCGCCGACGTGAACATAATACGGATTGTATTCAAGTGCCTTTTGGAGAAAATACGGTCTTGCACTTCGAACCGGGCCAATGTGTTCAGGCAAATGACTGTAGAAAATGCCCATATACCTTGTGATGAGACCTTCTGCCAATATTTCGTATGCGACATCTGCTTTGATGAGCCCGGCCTGCGGACGCGCGTCGTATTGATTGTCAAGCATAACGGCTATCGGACGTCCTGCAAGTGTGCCCGTTTCAACATACTCACCGGTTAAGGGATTGAAGTCGCCATCCTGTGTATGATTTTCAAGATCGA
>JASUSA010000016.1 GCA_030446305.1 Clostridiales bacterium
ATTATAAGGAATTTTTTCATCAAAATAAACCCTTATATATACAGAAATGTTAATATCAAACTTTAGATGTCGTTCGCTTTTTTTATGCAACGCTAGTGCAACATCTTATAATACTGCCACACATTTCCACCTTAATGACAGTCGTAATTATTTATTTATACCCATTTTCCAGTCATAAAATCACTGTATCAAAAAAAATTCATGGCCGCAATTGCACTGTTTTCAATCGCTATATCATTTTTGCGATTTTAAAAAATATCATAGAATTTTATTTATAATAGTGTTAATATATAAACGAAGTAAGATGTTTACAATCATATACATAGAGACAATGATTGGTCATCTTCTGAAATTATTAAAGGGAGGGTTTTATGAACAAGAAATTTGCAATCGTATTGGCACTGCTCATGGTGTTGTCATCTTCTTTCGTCTTTGGCGATGTAGATACAACCACTTCTGCGTCTACTTGGGTTGAAGAGACGCCGACAGTCGGCCCATCAAAAGCCGTGCCCGTTGCCGTATCAGGCAACTACACTACCTACACCGTTAAAGCGGGTGATGTTTTATGGAAAATTGCGATGGACAACGACATGACGTTAAAAGAATTGCTCGCTGTTAATCCGCAACTTAAAACGCCGGACAATATCGCGGTAGGACAAGTGCTTAATCTCAAAACGGCATCCATGGCTGCAACGGCTGTCAGCGGTCAGCTTTACCAAGGACTCGGGCACACTGTTGCCTTTAGAAATGGCCCGGGCAAAGACAGCGAAGAGGTTCCGGTATACAGCTTTAACATCGCAATGGCCAGCGCCGTTTTTGATGCCGAAGGCCGTATTGTAAATGTCTTCGTCGACGGCTATGAAATTGCGACGCCAAATTACGACGGCGCTTCAATGCCGCACTTTTCAGGGTGGCCTGACAAAGAAGGCTACAATATAACAGATCATGAAACTGAAAAAGTATCTGGCGTATCTGTCAATACAGCCGAATCAGCTGCAGCGGAAGTAAACAGCTGGGTTACAAAACGCCAACGCGGTGATTCTTATCACATGAATGAAGCAAACGAATGGTATAAGCAAATGGATTTCTATCAGTCTTTCTTCGTTGGCAAAACAGTTGCCGAACTCGAAGATTGGTTTGCTAAAAATACCACTTCTGCAGGCCGTCCAATTAAACTTGATACGACAAATGAAGCCGATATTGCAAAACTCGCAGCGCTTACGCCGGACGAAATGCAAGTTCATGTCGATGTCGTCTCCGGTGCAACAATGTCCCTTCGGGATGCTCACGGAGATTTCTTAGGTGCTGTTGCAAATGCTTATGCAAACCGCACACCTGTGAAGTAACACTTAGGTTATTTTAAGCCAGCTTATCGCTGGCTTTTTTTGCGTCAAGACTTGAGATTCGCATGCGAATGTGATAATATTATCAAATACTATTCAAATGATAAGTAATGTTGAAGCGTGAGGGCAAACGCAATGATCTACCTGATGACATTGCTTGTCGTTTATTCGAAACACATTCGTTTTCTTTTAAAGAAAAACCATGTCGCAACGATGCGAAAATAAGCTTTATCACAACGCTTATTTTCGCATTTCTATCTTTCTGAGACGTTGACCCGTCTGCATTTTCCCTTCTTTTATGCGATGTTTGACCATAATTAAAGCAATGATCCTATTTTTCACATAAGGAAAGTGCAGCATTCAAATTTTAAGCTTTTATAAAATGCGCATTGTTTTCATAAGGCAAAAATTAAGCCTATTGTCATAAAGGATCAATGAAAGGTAATCATACAATTTCTTTACATAACTACATAAACGCGAAGGAGGCATGCACATGCGCAAAAAAAATATCCTACTATATGCCTTAATACTGGCAATTGTCAACGGCATTATTTTTTATCTCACTTTGACCTTTCAATACCATACAAAATTCAGTACGCCAATCGTTGCCTTAATTATTGGAATCATTATCTTCGTTTTAAGCACATTTTTACTTTGGATCGCCAATAGACGTGTTTCATCCTTAATGGAAAATGTCAACGAAAATCTCGATTCGTTAAGCGAAGGCAATTTCACAGCATTAGCAGCCAAGGAAGCAGCACATGCTAATTTTGGAAAAACAAGTACACTTTTCGAAAAACTTCGAAAAATGTTTAGTCAGTGGATGACGGACTTGCTCTACTCTGCTGTCGCCGTTAAAGTTTCCTCAGAAAAAATCAACACTTCGACTGCCCAAACATTTGACAGCATTCAAGTTCTCAACCACAGTCTCAACGACATCCGCAAAATATTTGAAGAGACAACACATATGCTTTCCAATATTTCAGCATTAACCGTTGACCTCGCACAAAGCAGCACGACAATTGCCGACCACAGCAATGAAGCAGTTGAAAAGATGCATGGCGCTTCTGATACGGCTCAGTCCGGCGGTGCAGCGGTCACACAAGTTGTCGGCGCTATGAAGCGTATCAACGAAGATGTGAAAAATGCACAAGCCATGATTATAAAACTCGAATCCGCTTCATCGGAAATTGGCAATATCACCGAAACCATTGCCGCCATATCTGAACAGACAAATTTGCTGGCATTAAATGCAGCCATTGAAGCTGCACGCGCCGGTGAGTATGGACGCGGTTTCGCCGTCGTCGCCGATGAAGTAAGAAAACTTGCAGACGAAAGCCACCATGCCGCACAAAAAATAGATAAACTGATCAGTTCCATGCAGGTTGATGTCACCGACGTCGTCAATTCTATCCAAAAAGTTCACGACGAGGTAGATGAAGGTGTCGGCGTTGCTGAAAATGCAGGCGACAGTTTAGCCAATATCATCAGTGCCGTATCATTGGCCGAAACCCTAATCGGCAATATTTCCAAAGACGTAAAATTTCAATCAGACAATACCAGCAGCATTTCAGCCAGTATTCAAGAAATCACCTCTCAGGCTGAAACCGGTACAGCCTCCGTTGAAGAAATTACAAGCGTTGTGGAAACGCAGCTCGATTTCCTCGCTCAAAACAATCAAAGCGCTGCCGATCTGTTAAAGATTGCAGGCAACCTCGACAAGACCATGGCGGTGTTCGACAGCAACATTGGCGAGCAAATGCTCACCGTTTGTGAAAAAATTGTGAAACGGCTGCCGCTGTCAAATGAAGCTTTGATCTCATTGGCTCAGACTGTTGGCCTTACAGAAATTCACATCATTGATCGCAACGGTTTTATTAAGTTCAGCAGCAATCAAGCTATTATCGGATTCCAATTCTCAAGTGAACCCGGTTCTCAAACCTATGATTTTATGCAAATTTTTAAAAATCCGTCGCGCCGAGTCAATCAAAAATCCGACTTTAGGGATGTCGATGACAAATTATTCAAATATGCGGGCATTATCACAAACGATCATCAATATGTGGTTCAATGCGGTTTGGAAGCCTCTGATTTCATGCATTTTAAAGGCGAGAACGCCCTTTCATAATCAGTGCAATGCGCAATCATCAATCGTGCGCTTGCAAATTTATATTAATCTTCATTTAGCTGTCGAACAACGACATTGTAGGTTTTATTTGATAAGGTAATGCGGTACCGTTTTGGTGCCGCATTTTTTACATGATTGCACTGTTTTACATGCTCACACTGGTTTACATGATTGCACTGTTTTACATGATTGCACACTGCTTTTGAAAAGAAGTCTGCCAGTGCCTCATCGTAAGCTTCTAACGCTGCCAAAGCCTCGGATAATTCACCGCTATGAAAACGCACGCAGCTTCCCGCCGACTGTTGAACGAAATAAGGCAAATCGAACGCCCAGATCTGTCCAAGCTGCCTGTAGCCACCCGTTGTTTGGCGATCCGCCAGCAATACAATTGGCTGTCCATCACCGGGCACTTGTATCGTTCCCGCCCCTACAGGCGCAGACAGCATATCATTGCCGCCGGTCATCTGAATTGCTTCTCCTGCTAATCGATATCCCATTCGATCAGACATCGCATCAATGCAGTAATCATTCTTTTGGAAAATCTGTCGATAGCGCGCATTCATCTCACGATCAACAGATGATGGTATGAAGCGCACAACGCGATTTTCATAAGGTACATTTGCCAGCGAACGCGGCATCTTTATGTGCGCAGGCATTTCAACATCCACAAATGGCAGCTGATCGCCCACCTTCAAGGCTCGCCCTTCAACACCGCCGAACCGTCCTCTTATGAATGTCGATCTACTTTTAAGTACCTTTGGCACATCAAAGCCGCCTGAAACAGCCATATAGGCATAGACGCCCGTTTTAGCATAATCGCCGGTCAGCTCATCATCTTGGTTTATAAAGAGCGTTTCATACATTGGAACTATTTGACCATTAATTTTAAACGCCATATCTGCACCTGTCAGCGCTATTGCCACATCAGCATTAAATCGAAAAGAGCCGCCAGACAGCATAAACTCCAAACACGCTTTGTCATCGCTGTTGCCTACAAGTCGATTGGCAATTTTAAGTGCGATTGAATCCATAGCACCACTAACGGGAACCCCCAGCGATTGATAGCCAAATCGTCCTAAATCTTGAACAGTGATCACGCCACTGCTCTTTACAACGCGTATAGATCCCATGTTTTTAACCCTTTCTCAATCGCATCGTATGAATTTTTAGCGATGGCCACAAATCGCACAACATCACCGGCCTGAATACGCGAGGGGGATGACGCCTGTACATCAAAGAGCAATATTGGCGTTCTGCCGATCAGTTGCCATCCGCCGGGACTTTGAAGCGGATAAATGCCTGTCTGTCCACCGGCAATGCCCACAGAACCCGCTGCAATAACTTTTCTTGGCTTTTCTTTTCTAGGCATATGAAGCTTTTTATCAAGGCCGCCCAAATATGGGAAGCCCGGCAAAAACCCAATCATATAAACTGGATAATCGGGGGCTGTATGCCGCCTAATCACTTCATCTGGCGTCATCTGAGCATATTGACAAAGTACATCCATATCCGCGCCATCATAGCAAACGGGGATGTTCAGACGCCTCGGTGTAGGCGACGTCGTTTCCATGGCAACTGTTTTCACAAATGCTGCGACAGCCGTGTACAGCGATTGAATAGAAACGGCAAACGGATCAACGATCACTGCCACACTGTGATAAGTGGGAATTATGTCTAAAATCGAATCGCCAAATGCCGCTTGAATCCCCTGTGCAACAGCGTGCACTTGCCGATTGACATCGATATCTATAACAGCATCCCAGCGAATCAAAAGCATCGATTCACTTTCAATCATTATTTCTATTGCGTTCATAAATGCATACTCCATATCGTTTTATGCCAGATGTGTTTAGCTTAGGAAGATGCATTTTCCTCATCAAAAATACGCTGGCAAGATTTTTTAGTCTTTCTTTTAGTCTTTCTTTTAGTCTTTCTTTTAAGTTTTCTTTTAAGTTTTCCTTTAATCCTTATGTTGTGCCATCTTCAAAGTGTGCCTTTTAAGTAGCCATGAAGCGCCTTAGCAAATGCCACCGCATCGGGATTATCGCCATGGACACATACGGTTTCACCCCGCATGGGAATGTGTTTATCATGAACACTGAGCGCATAACCTTCTTCAATAATGCGTGTGATTTGCAGCGCACTGGCTTCTACATCATGAATCATCGCATTAGACGCCGTACGCGGCACCAGTGTGCCCTCGTCTGTCAAGTTGCGGTCAGCATAAATCTCCGCTTTGAACGGCAGTGCATGCTTTTTTGCCGCCCATTCAAGCGCGCTGTTTGGCAATCCATAAAGATACAGTGCAGGATTAAATGTCTTAATTGCAATGACAACGGCTTCGGCAAGTTCGTTCGATTTTACAGCCATATTGTAAAGCGCACCATGCGGCTTAACATGATGCAAGGCTCCGCCTTGCGCCTGAACGATACCGTAAAGCGCACCGATTTGATAGAGCATGAGTGGACCAATCTCCGACGGTGACACATTAATCGCCTTTCTGCCAAAGCCTGCAAGATCATCAAATCCAGGGTGCGCACCTATTTTCACATGGTGCTTTAAGGCCAATGCAACCGTTCTTTTCATAACAAAGGGGTCTCCTGCATGAAATCCGCATGCAATATTTGCAGAGGTTATATACGGCATAAGTGCTGCGTCATTGCCTAAAGTATAAATGCCAAAACTCTCACCTACATCGCTGTTGATGTCTATCTTCATAGCTGATCTCCTTCACGCTTTCAATGGTATTTCGCGCCTTGTGGTGCAATGGATACCGTTCAATTAGAAAGCGCTGTTTTATCTTATTACTCAGTTTACCGCGAAGTCATTGCTGTGTAAAGAACTTGCCTCCAGATATCCATTCGCACGCTTAAAACACGCGAAAAAACCAGCCTTTTCAGACTGGCCATTTTCAATGGGTTTCGTTCTTCGAATTTGCATTTATCTTCCTTTTTCAATTGTAAACTGGCTGACGATATCGTACATGTTTGAAGCCGTGTAGTTAAGTGTTTCCTTCACTTGCTGCAAATTGAGACTGTTGCTTTCAAGCGCCTGCATCATGCGCTTGCTGTCGTTTTGCGCTTCTGATGATTTCCGTTCAAAACTGTCGATAAACCGATCCTGTGTTCGCAGGATATCGCCAATCAGTGTTGTGTCTGCCTTCATCTGATGTGAAAGCGCTGTGATATCACCTGTCACTTTATCAATATCCAGCTGAATTTGCGAAAAACTGTCGATCGTTTTGTTCACACTGTCACTGCCTGCATTAATGCGATCGCTGATTCGAAGAATGTTGCCGGTATTGACGTTGACTTCTTCCTGAATGTTGACAATTTTTTCAGATATTTTTTTCGTAGAATCCATGGTCATTTCAGCTAGCGTGCCAATTTCATCCGCGACGACGGCAAAACCGCGTCCATGCTCACCTGCACGTGCTGCTTCAATGGATGCATTCAGTGCCAGCAGCTTTGTTTGACTCGAAATATTGCCGATGATATCAATGACTTCATTGATTTCAAAGGCATACGTTTTCAATTGGTTGATGGATTGTGTCGTTTCCTGAATTTCCTCTACGATCTCAGACATGATGTTGAATGTCTCCATTGAAATGCCTTTGCTGTCAAGCGCGTTTTTATTGATATACTGCATTTGACTCGTTGCCGCCAATATCGTCTGATTGACATCGTCAATGGATTTGCTCAATTTGCCAAAATCAGCTTTCATATGATTTAAATCCGATGTAGACTGTTCCAGCACGTGAAGCACATTTTGCATGGTTCCGTCAATTTGTGTCGAATTATCATTAATATCCCCCATTAACTTTTCCATTTCGTCTACCGAAAACTTGGAAATATTGGTGGCAAATTTGATGCGTTTAATAATGTTCATTTGGTTGTTAATAAATTTGTTAAACCATTTTGACAATTCACCCATCTGGTCATACTTATTGTTTTTGACGCGTTTTGTCAAATCACCTTCCCCTTCAGCAATTTCATGGACAAGGCCGATCGTATCGCTTAACGGTATAATTGCCAATATGTTCAGGGTCGTAATGGCACTTAGCAAAAGCAGCAGCCATTCAAAGACAATGCGTATGAGATCGCCGCCGGGCAAAAATGAGCCCAATGCCCTTCCCGCTGTGAGAATCAACGCATACAAAAGGCCAAGTGCCAGCAAAAATTTTAAATTGAGACTTCGGTATTTGTAGATTTCATCAATATCGCCTTCACATAGAAGCCCCCACACTTCATCCGTATGCGGCGGCCTGATGGTAATCCCCTTGCCGCCAACATAAATATGGCGATATTCCGGATAACCTGGCCACGCATCCAAATTTTCACCGTTGTCAATCGTCTTTTGAACACCTTCATGCAGCTTATCCGTCGCCGGATCATTGAAAATAATTTCAAATTCCGTGTACTTCTTTACCTTCACCGTTCCAAATCCGTTTGTACGAATGCCGTCTTTTAGATTGTCGCCAAGTGTAAAGGCATTGTCTTCAAAACGACTTCTTGAAATGGCACTACCCTTTGGAATACCGCGTTTATTCTGAATCATAAACAAATAATTGTCTCCCGATTCTTTATAAACATGTGCATCTTCGTCTTGTAGCACATCACTCATGACATCATTCGGAATCCTTCCACACAAGTAAAACACATTATTTTCCAGTTCGATCGGCTGAATAAACATCAGCGTTACCTCATCCGAAAAGCGCGAATTAAAATGCTTGACAGCCATTGTATCATCATCTGCATAGGGACCATACATATAAGGTGCACGCCCAAATGCGCTCGTATAGGGTCTATTAATCTTTCGCCCCATATGTGCTCTATGTGTTGATGCAATCACTTTTTTTTCAGCATTTGCAACGAACAGCTCTGAAAAATCGCTGAAAAGCGCGTGCTGCTGTTTTAAGCATTCGTTTAATGCTTCAGCTTTTTCATCCGTCAGGTTTGCCGGTTCGACTAGCAAACGCTTAACGGTGAGCATCATTGCCGTCCAAGAATCGTCAAACCAATTGTAAACTGCCTTTTCTCTTCCCTTTGCGATGCCATTAAATGTGTTTTCTGTATGCCCTTTAAGCCCCGGGTTTAGGAAAAACGAGAGCTTCCTTCTTACGATATTCATGACTTCATCTCCTTTTTCTCTCTTTATTTGCCCATTTGTTCGGATCAACACCGTACATTTGCCCTTAATTTATCTCTATTGGTGATAACACGTCACCATTTATTGCCTTAACACATTTAGAAAACAAAAAACTCTATGTCATTTCTCTTTATAGATGACATAGAGCTGCTTTGCTCATTGATTTAATTGTTGTTAAGGCTCTCGTTTCCCTGTGTCAATTTTAATGTTTTGCCCTTCGCTTGTCAATCGAAAAGCACTAAAGTCTAGGACTTTTAGCTTATATTCTAAATTGTGGCCATCTCTTAATGGCACGCTTGCATGGCTACTGTCGATTTTTTACCCTACAACAGCAATTTTTTACCCTTCTAACTTATGAACACATTCTATAAAACTTCACTGTTTAATGTTTTTTAAGGCTTTTATTAACAGTTTTTTAACTTTCATTCAGTATAATAAACATTGTAAACATTACGGGGAAATAGCGAACTCATATTCCCGTTCCTTCACGATAGTCTAAGCATTTTCCACAAGAAGGGCATTCAGCAAAATCCAGTGAAGGATCATTTAAAGTTATGATGCAATTTCCTTATTACAAATAATATTGAGGTGAATTATGAAAAAAAGCATGATCGTACTGCTCGTCATCGTACTCGTCATAGTCGCTATTGGCGGGTCAATCATTTCCAAATATAACGCACTGGTCTCTCTAAGTGAGCAAGTTAATGAAGCGGAAAGTCAAATCGAAAACCAATTACAGCGCAGAAACGACTTGATTCCCAATCTCGTTGAAACCGTCAAAGGTTATGCTTCGCAGGAAAAAGAAATATTCGAAAGCGTAGCTGATGCAAGATCCAAATTGATTGGCGCCACTGGCATCACAGAGAAAGCTGAAGCCGATGCAGCGCTGTCTTCTTCACTGTCAAGACTCCTTGCAATCTCTGAAAGTTATCCCGAACTCAAATCCAATGAAAACTTTATACAACTTTCAGACGAACTGGCAGGCACTGAGAACCGAATCGCCGTTGCACGACAATCCTATAACGGCGTCGCCAGAACATTCAACACTTCTGTCAAACAGTTTCCAATGAATATCTTTGCCGGCATGTTCGGTTTTGAAACAGTCAATTATTTTGAAGCAGCTGAAGGTGCTGAAACAGTCCCAACTGTCGACTTCACCAATTAACACTTAACCATACCGGGAGGTTATTTTGAAGCAAAAGTTAATTGTTTTGCTCGCAATACTCATAATGGCAATGCCATTTGCATTTGCTGTTGACTATCCATCACCCACCAGTGATTTCTATGTAGAAGATTATGCAGGTATCTTGGCGAGTGACACAGAACAAACCATCATCGAAACATCAGCAGCACTTGAAGCTGCATCAGGTGCTCAGATTGTCGTCGTCACTGTCCCTTCACTCGAAGGGGACACTGTCGAAAACTATGCTTACAACCTATTTCAAAATTGGGGAATTGGCGATGCCGATAAGAATAACGGCGTTCTCCTCCTCATTGCAATGGATGATCGAATGACGCGTATCGAGGTTGGATACGGCCTTGAGGGCATTTTGAACGATGGTAAAACCGGCAGAATCCAAGATGATTACCTTATCGAAAATCTTAAAGCAGGCGATTACGATGCAGGTGTTCTGGGGACTTACCTCGCCATTGCCGAAGAAGTCTATAAAGAATACGATCTAAGTGCCGACGATTTAGCTGCGCAAAACGTTTACTACAATCCAGTATCTGAAAGCGCTGACAGTGGCGGTCTCACAATTGGCAAAGTCATTATCGGCATTATCGTATTTATTTTAATGCTGTTTGATATTATCTTTAATCGCGGCCGCATTATTAGAATGCTCGCCTATGCATCTATGCGAGGCGGCGGCAGAGGCGGCGGCTTTGGCGGTGGCGGTTTCGGAGGCGGCGGCGGTCGAAGCGGCGGCGGCGGTAGCTCAAGAAGCTTTTAACGTTCTTTTTCTCGTCAAGATGCGCCTTGTCCAGTTATCAAAAAAGAATATGCCGATCATTATAAGACACTTAAAAAGGCGGTCAGCAAATGCTGCACCACCTTTTTTATGCATAATCATCATATTTGTATTCATGTAATGACAGATGATGTCCATCTGATATCCCATATTAAGGCCGTTCACCGGTCTTTTTTCTATGAGTAGGATATCGCACGGTAATATGAATCCAAATCAAAACCATGCGTCGTTACCGATGCAATTGAGCGATTGAAGACTTGACTTTCCGCAAGTGAAGCTTCGAGCGAATCACTGCCAAGCGATTCGAGCCAACAATAGAAATCATCTTTTTTGAGACCGCTCTTTACACTTAATGCCATAATTGCCTTCTTAACGAGGTCAATTATCATCGATTCATTGTCTTTTTGCTGTATGACATTTAAAATCTCCGTTATTTCACTTGGTGCCCGATTCAATTTCGAACTGAATTCGTGCAAGTAGAAAAACAGTCCATAGTTATAAAGTTTTCCCGTGTTGACGTCAATAAACCATAAGTCCTTATCCAGACCAGTAGAAGTCAAGCCTTGGTATTTGAGCGCCGTTAAATCATAGAACAGTCCCTCACATATTTTTCGGCATCCCAAGGGCTTCAAGTAACCCATAACGGTTTCCAAAACGACAATGGGTTCAATGCCGCGCTCTTTTTTAAAGACGAGATAGCCATGCGAAGTTGTTTCAAAACTATCGACGAGCTGCGGCGTTGTAATATGAAAATAATTATTCGGCTGTTCTTCAACAATGTGCAGCGAATCAAGAAATATCTTGCGTTTCAATTTCGTAATCTCCAACATGATATAGGTTTCAGAAACATACATAAATCCAAGTTCAATCATTACGCGTTTCAAATACTTAAACCGTATGCACTTGCCTGTTGTGGCGATCAGTTCAATGGTTCGCTTCTTCTTGCTCCGCTTTTGCGGCGCCCTTTTAAAGGGATCTGCCTTAACATTTGTGCGAACCGAATCGTCATTTACAGATGAAGTTTCCCAGTCGGCGGCTGCCGCATTGTCTTTTTCATACGCGTCCTTATGCCGATTGCGGTTGAGGATGCGTTCCTTTTCATAAAAGCGATTCTCACTGATTAAAACCTGCCCCTCATTGTAAAGCGCATTAATTTTACTCATGATAAAAAGCGCTTCTTTAACATCCGATACATCCGGGTGCCATATTTTTGCAAGCGCTCTATACTCACCTTTTATGCCTTTCACTGTAAACAGCTGTGAAGGCATGACGCAGTTCATAATATAGTTTTTATCGTGAAATTTTGATTTTCTTTGAGGCATAATGTTTTCCATTCAGTTCTTTTTCTTTTCACTATTATACCCCGCTCATGATTTTTATTCAATAAATCAACGGCATGAAGCATTGCCATCCTGTAAAGATTGCGTAAAAGGTCATTCCCTTCTATTGCTCAAGACCCAGTAGCTGCCGTTTCATATCGAGGCCAAAGGCAAATCCCGTGAGTTTGCCGTTTTGCCCAATCACGCGATGACACGGTATGATAATTGGAATCGGATTGCGCCCATTGGCCGCACCTACAGCGCGGCTTGCCGTTGACATCTCAATGGCTGCCGCAATCTCACCATATGTTCGCGTCTCACCATATGGAATAGCTTGAAGTGCATGCCAAACGCGTTTTTGAAAAACAGTTCCCTGAGGATTCAGCTTTACATCGAAAGTTTTACGCTGACCATCAAAATATTCAACAAGCTGCCGTTTCACTTCGTCAAAAAAGAAATCATCCCGCTGCCAATCCGCTGCCAATGTTAATGTCCGTTTGCTTTCAGGTGTTTCAATATGGATTATTTGAATACCGTTTTCATCGCCAATAACGGTAATCATGCCAAATTTCGTTTCAAAAGATGTGTATTTCATCTCTACGCCTCCAATATATTGTACTGACCGCCGCTTCAAATCGCTTATCATTTCATTTTATTTAATAGTGCCGCCATAAACAAAGCGTTGCATAAGCCCGATATGGCCGCCACGGCTCGGCAAGCGTTTCAATCGCCTTTGGCTTCATCTTTTGTCCGTCATTCATAGCAGCAAGAACATTTATCACACCGAGATCCGATGCCGGAAAGCTGTCTTTCATGCCTAGCCCGCGCATGGCAACATAATTGACCGTCCAATCGCCAATGCCTTTTACTGCACCAAAAGTTTTGATGAATGCATCATATGACTGATAGGGTGATAGACTGAATTCATTGTCCAGCAACGCTTGTATAACGCGCTTCAACGTTCCCTGACGCGTTCCTGTAATTCCCAATCCTTCAAAGGAAAGCTCACTGCACGCTTTAATATTGGGGAAAAAATGTGTCAAACCAGTCGGAAACCCATCGGCTGTTTTCAAATCTGCTCTTTCAACAATGCGCTGTGCCAAAGTAGTAGCCGCTTTCACAGTTATTTGCTGCCCGAGGATTGCCCTGACCAAAAATTCAAATGCATCAAATGCTGTTGGCAATCGTGGCACATGCTGTTTGACAAATCCCGTCTCCAGCATTTCAAAATGCTTTAAGTGCGCTGTAATCGCTTCAATTGGCGCATCCATGTCAAACATCCGCCGAACACGCAGATAAACGTCAAAAATGCTGTCAAAATCAACCGTGAACACATCGAGTTTTAATGTATCAGATTGATCGTCAGGACTAATCGCAAAATAGCCGCTTCCCGTTTCAATATCGTAAGTACGCTGATAACAGCGATCCGTAATCGTCTCAACGCCGCGCAGTATTCTGGGGGCCATAAACTCAAAGACGGTATCGTAATCTGCCTTTGAATCGCCCCGAAGTATCAGTGTGATTTTGGGCATTGCACGAGCTTGAAACTGCTTATCCCTTAGCGCACTCGGCGCAAGCGCTGTGATCTGTTTAAACTGCGCATTAAATTGTCTTACGGAGCTAAATCCCACATCGTATGCAATTGACGTCATATGCTGATCTGTATTTTGAATAAGTGGTATCGCGCGCAGGATGCGCTGATGGTTTAAAGCCCGTGTCGGAGAAATACCGAGTATCGCTTTAAACACCTGCCGCAAACGCCTTTCACTGATAAAAAGTGATTTTGCCATCATCATTGTATTCGCCCCATTTAAGGCACCGCTTCCCAACAGCATCATCGCTTTGGAAACAATTTGCGCTGCTTCATCAACGAGGGTGACGCGTTCGGGATGGCATCGGTGACAAGGCCGATAGCCGTCTTCAAAGGCATCTTTTAACTGTTTGTAATAGGTGACATTCTCTTTTTTTGCCGCTGGTGCCGGACAAGAGGGTCTGCAGACAATGCCTGTGGTTTTAACGGCAAAAAAGAATACACCGTCAAAGCCCTTGTCTTTCTGTAGCCTCGCCTTTTCGTAATAAAGGCGTTCGTTCTCTGCAACTGTTGAATTTTTCTTCATTTTACCACCTGCTTCTATGGTCATTATACCTTATAACTGTATTGCCGCTCTAGCACTTTTCGGCAATTGTATCTTGTCTGCAACATTGCTTTTTTAGCAGACAAAGCGTATAATGCTGTTCAGAACAAGCCATTATAAAGGAGTACGCTATGAAACCTGAAATGAAAATCAGATTCAACAACGACTACAGCGAAGGCGCGCATTCAGAGATTATGGCACGTCTTAACGAAACCAATATGATTCAAACCGCCGGGTATGGCGAAGACCCTTTCTGCGATTCTGCCCGCGATGCCATTAAACGTCAATTCGGATGTCAACAGGCTGATGTTCACTTCCTCGTAGGCGGCACGCAAGCCAATCTAACGGTAATTGCCGCGGCCCTAAGACCGCATCAAGCCGTTATCTGTGCGGAGACGGGGCATATCAATGTCCATGAGACAGGCGCCATCGAATCCTGCGGCCACAAGGTAATCGGATTGCCGCACAGCGAAGGCACCATCACCGCCGAGCAAATCGACGCCTATGTTAAAGCACATTATAATGATGAAACACACGAACACATCACACAGCCTAAATTGGTCTATATTTCTCAGCCAACAGAACTTGGCACTATTTATTCGAAAGATGCCTTAACCGCTATCTATCAAATATGTCAGAAACATGGTCTCTATCTCTTTATCGACGGTGCGCGTCTCGGCTACGGTCTCAGCAGCGCTGACAATGATCTGGATGATAAGACTTTTTCAGCGCTTTCTGATGTTTTTACCATTGGCGGTACAAAGATGGGTGCACTCTTTGGCGAAGCTGTCGTCATTAATCATCCGGCGCTAAAGCAGGATTTTCGATATATCATGAAGCAAAAGGGCGCTATGCTCGCCAAAGGCCGCCTGCTAGGCATTCAGTTTCTGTCTTTTTTTGAAAAGGATCTCTATCGTCGGCTTGGCAATCACGCAGATGCGTTGGCAATGCAGTTGAAGACCGCAATGCTGGCAAAGGGCTATACACCTTACGTCAACAGCCCCACCAATCAGCAATTCTTTATTCTACCTGATGCCGATCTCCTAGAAATTGAAAAATATTTTACTTACGCATACATCGAGCGCATTGATGCGACACACAGTGCCGTTCGTTTTTGCACAAGCTGGGCAACGCGTCCCGAAGATGTTAAAACACTGATAAAATTCATTGATGCGCTTCATTAGATCAATCACCTTATCCATTCAGCCATGATAAAAGCCGATCGACTAAACTTTCTTATGGGAAAGCGTATCGATCGGCTTTTTAGATAGTTTTATAGATGGCTCTATAGATGGCTCTATGGATGACTCGATGGATGACTCGATGGATGACTCGATGGATGGCTCAATGGATGGTTCGATGGATGGCTCTATGGATGGTTCGATAGATGGTTCGATGGCGATATGATGACATAAGCGCCCCATGTATCACACGATTCAATCATTCTCGCCTATTAAAAGCCGCTCATCAAACGCCATTTGAAACAGCGCCTCTGCATAAACGCGGTAAGCAGCATGAAGCGTTTCTATTCGAATACTTTCATCATTTTCATGACAGGTGTCTTCATCCTCAGGAAAATAAGGACCCCACGCTACAAAATTCGGCATTGCCTTTGCATATGAAGTCCCATGTGCCAAAACAAACGCATTTTCCCTTCCGGTTTCCTTTTCATATGCCTCAGCCATACACTGTAGAAATGGCCGTTTCGGTGAAACATACAAAAAAGGTTTGTAGTCGACGATCTCAAATGTGAATCCATAGCATGCCGCCTTTTCATGAAAAGCTGCAGCAATTTGCGATTGAGTCAGTCCAATCGTTTGGCGCATATTGATATTTAAAATAAAGGAATCTTCAGTTGTTCGCAGCATGGTTGGCGATATCACGGTGACATGCGCATCTTGGCCTTCATAAATCTGCTGTCCCATATTCAGTCCTAAAGAAGTCCCAAAGAGATCGTCTTTCAATTCTCTTTCAACAAAAATGACGAGTGCTGCAATTTCCGGCAGCAATGACAGTTTTCCAAAAAGTGTGTGGCAAAGTTTGACAATGGCATTTTCACCATCTTGAGGGCTTGAGGAATGAACTGATTTTCCCATAGCGCGCACGGTTGTCGTACCATTTTCGTTTTCAGTCATTGTCTCCGTGTCCCGCAAGACACTGAGCATCTCCTTAGAAAAATGACTCAATTCGATTTGTGCAAAATCCGGAATGGTGTTCTTGGAATCACCGCCCATCAAATCAATTGTCCTGCCTTGAAAATGCCGAGGGAATTTTAATTCGACGTCAACATAACCTTTTTCCATATTGGTAATGGGAAATTCACCGTCTGGTGTAAAACCGTAATCCGGCAGCACTTGTGTTTCGCAATAAGCAGCCATATCATGCCAAGTGGTTTCTTCCTGTGTCCCGACAATCATCTGAACGCGTTTCTTCATTTCGTTTTTATAGGGCAGAAGCTGTGCCATCGCATAAAGCGCTGCTAAAGCAGGCCCTTTGTCATCTGCCACACCTCGTCCATAGTAGCTGTCATGTGCTTCTGTCAGTTCAAACGGCGGATAATGCCAATGTGTATCATTGCCGGCCGGGACGACGTCAACATGCACGAGAATCCCCACGGTTTCAACGCCTTTTCCGATTTCGATAACCCCGACGCGATCTTCAAGCAACGCATGTGCCTCAAACCCCATTGTTTTGCCCAAGGTAAGCATTGCATGCAGTGCTTGCTTAACGCCTGCCGGATTATCAGAAACACTTGGAATGGCAATTAACTGTGAAAGATCTTTATTAAATTTAAGGCGATCCAACGCTTTAAAAGTACGATTCGAATCACGTTTCTGCTTATGCATCACACCACCGTCTCTTCAAAAAAAGATCGTATTAATCCCGCATATGCTTCTGTTCCTGCAGCGAGTTCTTCAATTTCAATGTATTCTTCGTCCGAGTGTGCCGTCGCTAAATTGCCGGGTCCGAAAACAATCGTCGGCATATTAAAAAAATGCTGAAAAAGTGCGCCATCACTCCACGCGGGAAAAAAGCTGATTTCACTTTGACGGCCAATCGATTCGACTGATTTCACCGCAGCCTGTACAATTGCCGCATTTAATGGTGTGTTCATGCTCTCATGACTGTAGTCGCCCTTCATAACGTTTTCTGCCATTGACCGATACGATATTTTATACCCCGGATGCAATTTCAGAAAACATTCGAGCATCGCTGACACTTGACTGAGTATGGTCTCGAGCGTTTCGCCCGGCACCCATCTTCGATCAAAAGTGAGCATACATTTTCCTGCAACTGTACTCGGCTGTGTGCCGCCATTGATCGTTCCAATATTAAAAGAGCCCTTGCCAATCAGCGGATGGCTGGATGCTTCGATAACTTTTGCCATCTCGACTTTTAAATAGCAGATCAATTCACCTGCTACGTCAATGGCATTGAGGCCTGATGCTTGATTACCGCCGTGCACGGTTTTGCCTTCAACCATAATTTCAATCCATTGCAGCCCGCGATGAGCAGGACATATGATTAAATTTGTCGGTTCGCCCACGACGACGCCATCAGCGCCATCTGTATGATTTTCCAAATAATGAATACTGCCAAGACTGCGCTCTTCTTCATCGGCAACACACACCAGTATAATTTCACCGTCAAAGGCAATCGCTTTGCGCTTGATGGCAATGATCGCGTAGAGCATCGCCATCAAAGGGCCTTTCATGTCAACGGCACCACGTCCATACAGCTTGCCGTCTTCAATGCGCGGCATTAAACCATCATACATACCATAAAGCGGCACCGTATCCATATGACCGTTCAGTATCAGTCTTTTGCCTTTTCGCCCGCCTTTCAGTCTTGCAATGACGTTATAGCGACCCTTCTCAACGCACTCAATTGTATGTTCAATCCCCTCTGTAGCCAGAATACGGCCAATATAGGCTGCCATCTGCGCTTCCTGATTCTCTAATCCCGAATAACTTGCCGTTTTGACTGCATTTGCCGTCGCCTCAACAACTTCGTCCGACGTTACTACATCCCAAATCCAGTGATGATTATTCATTCACACGCATCTCCTCTAATCGACATTCGCACACACTGTAATGCGCTTCACCCACAAGGGTCAGCTTAGGTTTTTCATGCATGCACCCATCTGCTGCACGTGGACATCTGCTTTGGAAAACACAGCCTTTAGGCAAATCAATTGGATCAGGAATTTCACCAGTCAACAGCGCGCGCTTTTCCGAACGTCGCATCTTCATCTTTGGCATGATCTCAATCAGCGCTTGCGTATAGGGATTTTGGGGTGATTGAATAACATTTTCAGCACTGCCATACTCTAAAATCGTCCCTAGGTACATCACGGCAATCTTATCTGCAATGGCCCAAGCCAAAGCAATATCATGTGTAATAAAGAGATAGGCAATCTGTTGGCGTTCTCTCAATTCCATCAGTAATTTTAAAATCTCAGAGCGGATGGATACGTCCAGCATTGAAACAGGTTCATCGGCAATAATCAATTTTGGTTTAACAATAAGCGCACCTGCTATGACAACACGCTGGCGCTGCCCGCCGGAGAGTTCGTGCGGATACCGATTTAAAAACGATTCTCCCGGTGTTAAACCAGCCTGCTCCAATGCTGTCACAACACTTGCCCGCATTTTATCCCGCGAGAGATTCTTCTGTTGAATCATAAGGGGCTCTGCGACAATTTTTTCAATGGTTTGCTTAGGATTAAGCGACTGATAAGGATCTTGAAAAATCATGGCGACTTTTTCACGGTAACCCGGTTTTAATTTTCCATCCGTACCAAATATCGGCTCCCCTTCAAAGCAAATCGTACCGCCTACAACCTCACTTGGATGAAGTGCATTGATCGCCTTGCCCAGCGTCGTCTTGCCGGAACCACTTTCACCGACAAGCGCTATGATTTCACCGGGCATCACAGTTAAATCAACACCATTTACCGCGTGGACAACCCGTTGCGGCTTGCCTTTTAGCACATCTATAAAACTGGGCTTTACAGGAAACTTCACGGTGACATTTTTAAGTTCAATTAATGCGTCCATTATGCTTCCCCCTCTAAATGACAAAGAAATTGATGTGCACCCTCAACCGTTCGCAGCGGCGGCCGCGATAGGCAGATCGGCATTGCCTTGTGACATCGGCTGTAAAAAGCACATCCTTGTACAGGTTTCGTCATATCCAGTGGTTGACCGGGAATAAAATCCGGCAACCCTCTCTTTTTCCCAATAATCGGATATGCCGCCAGCAGTTTTTGCGTATAGGGATGACGAGCATCTTCATAAATCGCCTCTACACTGCCGCTTTCCACAATTTCACCTGCATACATAACCGCTACTTTATCACAGATGTCCCCAAGAATGGATAAATCATGTGTAATGAGGATCATGGACAAGCCCATTTCCTTTTTCAATGACTCCAGCAATTCAAAGATTTGTGCCTGTACCATGACGTCTAATGCCGTCGTCGGCTCATCACCAATAACAATTTTCGGTTCACATGCAAGCGCCATTGCGATCATAACCCGCTGACGCATTCCGCCGCTGAACTGGTGCGGATACTGTTTCAAACGTTTTGGGTCAATCTCCACGCGCCGCATCAGCATTTCAGCACGCGCGTAGGCGGCCTCATTTGATACCGTTTCATGAAGTAAAATCGCCTCAACCATTTGTTTTTCAATGGTCAAGACGGGATTTAATGCATTCATCGCCCCTTGAAAAATCATGGCGATCTCTTTCCATCTTAACTTTTGGATCATGCCTTCCGGTGCCGTCAGGACATCTCTCTGCTTATATCGAATCTCACCGCCATCAATGACGGCATTCTTGGGCAACAGCCGCATTAGCGACAGCGCTGCCGTCGTTTTACCCGAACCGGATTCGCCTACGAGCGCCAGTGTTTCGCCTTCATCTAGGGAAAAACTGATCCCGTTAACCGCTTTTAAGCGTTTGCCGCCGGTGAGTTCAAATGCTATTTTTAGTGAATCAACCTCTAATAATGCCAATTGCGCCTCCCCTTCTAACGTTGTCTCAATTTAGGATTAACGATTTCATCCAGTGCAAACCCCATAAGTGTAAAGGCCAGCACCAACAGCAGCACGCAAACCCCGGGCGGCATAAAGTACCAATAAGCCTTATTGCTCAGTGCACCTGATTCAAAGGCAAAATGCAGTGTCGTTCCCCAGCTTGGCTTCGATACATCCCCCATGCCTAGGAAACTCAGCGTCGTCTCAGACAAGATAGAGGTAGCTGTCACCAAAATCGTATTGGCAAATACCAACGGGAATACATTTGGGAATATATGATGCCAAATGATAAAGAGATTCGATGCCCCAAACGATTTTGACCGTTCAATGTACTGACGCTCTTTTTCAGTGAGTGTCTGCGCTCTAACAATTCTGGCGGTACCCGCCCACCCAGTGATGCCAATGACAAAAATAATATTCCAGATATTTGAACCAAGCAGTGCCGCAAGCACGAGCATTAGCGGCAGCCACGGTAAAACCAGAAACACATCGGTGATTCGCATGAGCACGTTGTCCGTCTTTCCGCCCAGATAGCCTGAGAAAATACCGACGCTGGTGCCAATAAACATCGAGATAAACGTCGCTGCAACACCAACGATTAAGGAGACGCGGCTGCCGACAATCAGCGCTTTAAAGACATCTCTCCCTAGATCATCGGTTCCAAGCCAGTGTGCCGCACTTGGCGGATTCAAAACATCTGCTCTCTCGCCGAAGACCTGTGGATCGTATTGGACGATCATTGGGCCAAAGAGTGCAATGAGTATGAAGATGACGAGCATACTAAACCCGACGACGCCCATTTTATTCTTCAGAAACTGTTTGATAAACTGATTTTCTTTCATATGTTAAATCCTTTATGTTGCTTTATTCGTTACTGCTTCAATTCGCTTTATATTGCGAATAAGCGATTGTCATTTGGCAATTTTTCTCGCTTTGCTTCCACGTGCTTTCCTTTAAAGCAAATGCTATTTTTACATCCCATTTTACAGGTCCTTTTATGTGTCATTTTACATGTCACGATGTTAACCCTTTATTGTGTTTCCACGCCTTTTGATGCCTTTTGATGCCTTTTGACGCCTTTACTCTTTTACCCTTGGATCAAGGTAGCCGTATAACAGATCTGAGATAAGATTCGCGCCAATGGTGCACATGCTCGTGATAAAGAAGATCCCCTGCAGCAGCGGATAATCTCTGTTTTGGAGCGCGTCATACATCAAGCGCCCCAGTCCCGGCCATGAAAAGACAGTCTCTACCTGCAGCGCGCCTGCTATCACAAAGCCAAGACTCATTGCCACAAGTGTCGCCATTGGTATCATGGCATTGGGCAGCGCGTGTTTCTTTAGAATGGTTTTTTCATCAAATCCTTTTGCGCGCGCGGTTAGAATATAGTCTTCCGTCAGTACCTCAATCAACGAACTGCGCATCACCAGCATATACTCTCCCAGCAATACCAGTGCTAGCGTCAATACGGGCAGCACTAAGTGCACCGCTATATCAGACGCCCGCTGCATGCCCACAGCAAAATAAAGAGAAGGCGATGTCATGCCGGAAGTCGGTAAAATACCCAAAAAACCGCTGAAAAAGGCAATCATAAGAATGCCGAGCCAGAATGACGGCATCGCATAAGTGACAAGTGAAAAGCTTAGTGCACCGACATCCAGTTTTGTTCCCCTTTTGTGCGCTGCAACGATTCCGAGAAAAGTACCAAAGATGATGGCGATGATCTCTGCTGTCCCAACAAGGAGAATGGTGGCAAACACGCGGTCACCAATGACCTTCATCACCGGCATATTGTAATGAAACGAGGTGCCAAAATCGCCGACGAACATACTGCTGACATACGTTATAAACTGTGCAGCCAACGATTTATCAAGACCATAAGCTGCTTTCATTTTCTCAACCGTCTCAATATTGGCGTTGGGGTTTCGAACGAGCATGCTGACGGGATCACCCGGCATAATGCGAAATAGAAAGAAGTTGATGAGCAGAACGCCCATCAACGTAATACATGCATAAAAGAGTTTTTTGACAATATACTTTCGATTCATCTTTTACCATCACCATTCATTTTTCTGGTTTTCATTCGCTTTCTTCGATTTGTTTCGTTGCCATATAAAGAATCCGCCGCCGATGACGACAATCACCACAATGGCGATGACGAGTCCGCTGCTGCCGCCGCCATCACTTTCACTTTCACTTTCTGCCGGCGTACTGTCAGCTGTATTTTCGGCAGGCGCACTGCTGTTCGCACTGCTTTCAGCAGCTTCTGTTATAAAAGAAGCATCCGCATAGTTGACAATGGTATTGGCGAAAAATACTGCACCCGAAACAGTTGGTGTAAGCCCCGTAATAAGGTCATTGCGCACTAACTGATGGTTTTCAGCGTAATACAAAATATCATATGGCAATTCTTCGTAAAGAAGTGCCTGCGCTTCATGAACCATTTCAACACGTTTTGCGCGGTCCATTTCATGCGTCTGCGCTTCCACAATGGCATCGTATTCTGGATTAGAATAAAAAATATCGTTTAGATTATCAATATTGTCTGTTGTCAAGACATTTAAAAGAACGGTTGGGTCAATGTCACCGCCCCATCCCCAGATAAACATATCATAGTCTTTTTCGCCCATGGTTCGATCATAGAGTACGCCGTCATCAACGGTTTCAATATTGAGTTCAATCCCCACTGCTTTTAAATAACTTTGAACCATCTGTCCAACTTTGACTTCTGAAGTATTGTCACTTCTGGACAACAGCAAGAATGACAGCTTATCACCTGAATCGTTGCTTCGGTAACCATCGGCATCAACACTTGTAAAACCTTCACTTTCTAAGAGTGAAATCGCTTTTTCAGGATCGTAGCCTCTTAACTTATCGCCTTCCACCGCATAATGCCATTCACCTTGTGATGGTGGAATATAAGTAGAGCCGATCATCGAAGAACCGTCATATACCAGATCAACAATTTTCTGTTTGTCTATGGCATAACTGATGGCTTGTCTGATCATTTTATTTTGTATTAATTGATTGAAATTGCCTGACCATTCAGACTGGTTAAACGCCAATTCCGTAAAGCCATTCTCTTCATAAGCATAATCTGTAATATTTTCATTGCTCAATGCACTTTTTATATCAACATAGTCCAGTTCAAGCGCCACATCAATTTCGCCGTTTTGAATGGCTTGAACCATGGTGTCGTTATTGGCATAAATGACATAAATCAAGTGGTCAACATTTGCAGGCTGACCAAAATAGTCTGGATTCCTGTCTAATACGACCTGCTGGTTCATATCCCAGCTGACAAATTTAAACGGCCCCGTACCGACCATTGCCGTATCCTCAAAATCGGCAATACTGTCAAGCGGCTGATCCTGCCAGATATGTGCCGGTAAAATCGGCGTCACATTCTGCAGCATATTGGCCTTAGGCGAATCAGTTGAGATGACAACTGTGTAATCATCCGGTGTTTCAATAGCCGTAATGCCACCGAGTGATGTGTAATACATGCCCATTTCGCTTTCTTGAAATGCTTCATAGGTATACTTTACATCAGCCGATGTAAAGGGCTCACCATCATGCCACTTGACGTCATCCCTCAAATGGAATGTCCAAGTGAGTTGATCGTCTGAAAGTTCCCACGACGTTGCCAGTGACGGCACCACTTCGTAATTGCGGTCAAATTTGACCAGTGAATCATACGTCAGCATAAAGATTTCAAAAGATGCCATTTCCCATGAAACAAACGGGTTGAGTGAATCGGGCTCTTGTTTGACGCCGATTTTTAAAATGGTCTCATCTTGTGCTGCACCAAAACTCATCAGTGGCATTGCACTCATGAGCACCAGTATTGTGACCAACATGATACTGATTTTCTTTTTCATTGTTCCCCCTCCTTGTCAATCATTAAACGTTAATTTCTTTTTTTAATCGCAGACACCTGCTTCTATTACTTCAAAAACGCCGTCATCAGCGTTGACCCTCGCCCTGACACCCATTGGAAGTGTTGCTAAATCCTTGGTATGTCCAATTGGAAAGCCATACAGGACAGGTTTTTCAAGTCCTTCAAAAAACTCATAAATTAGATTTTCCAAACTGCATTGGTTTGGAAAACCGGGCCGATGCTCAAAAGGTTCACACGCCTTGCATTCGCCAATGACAATTGCCGCTGCATCCTCAAATTTTCCGGCGTTCATCATATGGGTCAGCAAATGATCCATTTGCCACGGTTCGACTTCTATATCTTCAAGGAACAAGACTTTGCCGCGTGTATCAATTTCCCAAGGCGTCCCAAGCGTCGCACATACCAACGACAAATTGCCGCCGATAAGCGCCCCTTCAGCAGTCCCGCCATTGAGCTTGACAATCGCCTTTGGCAATGAGCCTCTTTTTATTACACCAATAGGTGTCGACAGCATAATCGCCTTTTGAATACCCGTCATACGATAGGGCGTCATTGCTTCAGATCCAAAGCTCAGTGCACTTGGACCATGAAATGTCACAAGCCCGGTTTCTTTGGCAATGGCTAAGTGAAGCGATGTAATATCACTGTACCCCATAAAGATCTTTGGGTTCTGGTGTATCATATCAAAGTCAAGATGCTTTAACAGCCTTGCTGCACCGTAGCCGCCTTGACTTGCAAAAATAGCATCAACAGTGTCATCTGAAAATGCCCACATGAGATCCTCTGCCCTTTGTTCATCTGATCCGGCCAAGTAGTAATGACGTTTCAGTGCATGATCGCCAAGTTTGACATGATAACCCATTGACTCCAGCGCCTCAATGCTCTGTGAAAGTTCACGACGTTCCCAAATGCCGCTTGATGGTGATACAATGGCAATGGTATTGCCGGGTTTAAGTCTTTTCGGTTTTATCATCGGTTTTATATTTGAATTTATCATAGGCATCCTCCTAGGTGTTCTTTTCATTCGACAGGGCTTTTTCAATCGCTATTTGCATCAATTTTACCCCCTCTTTAATATCCCGTTTTTCCATGGCACTATAGCTCAAACGAATATAATCGGCATCGGCATTGCCATACGGGTAAAATAAATGTCCCGGCGCAAAGGAAACGCCAGCCGTCTCAGCATGGATCAACAGTTTGGTTTGATCAATTGGCACTTTAAACCGGCACCAAAGACTGGCGCCCCCCGCCGGAATGGCATACGTTAAGTAATCTGAACAGTATTGCCGCAGCATGGCCACCATAAAATCGCGTTTTTCACGGTAAGTATCCGTAATCTCCGCAAGGTGTGCTTCATACACACCGGATTCTAAGTATGCCGCCATCGCATACTGGTCTAAAGAGCTCAGAAAGATTTGATTTTTTTCCAAGATACGTGCTAACTTTTGCGCAATTCCCTTTGACGAAACAATATAGGCGATTTTCACCCCCGGGATAACACGGAAGATAAAAGAATCGATGTAAATGACATTGCCAAGTGTATCCATCGCCTTTAGTGAAGGTATTGCAATGCCTTCATAGCGAAGACCAGAATCATGATTTATTTCAATAATGGGTATATTATAGCGGTAAGAAAGCTCAAGAAGATTCTCGCGTCGGTTCAGCGACATAACGGTCATCGTCGGATTATGAAATGTTGGGATGGTTAAAATAAATTTTGGTTTAAATTTCAAGATGAGATTTTCCAAATAAGCGACGATCATGCCGTCTTCATCGGTTGGAATCGTCACAATATTGATCCCAAGAAGTTTGATGAGATCGTAAATATCTGGATTAATTGGTTCTTCAACAATAATGGTTTCACCCGGCGACACCGTTAATTTTACAAGATAATCCAGCGCTTGGTATGTCTCTGCACAAACAGTTATTTCGGATGCATTCGCGTATATGTGATTGGATTCAAGCATTTCTGAAAGTTGTTTCCTAAGGGGCATTACTCCCTGAGGACTGGCGTAGCCGTAAATTTGATCTGTTTTCTCTGCAACGAGATTTGTCAGAATAGCATTGAAGTCATCCTTTGGATAGCACGCTGGAGACGGCATCGCCGTGGCAAATGAAATGATCTTACGGTCAATTGATGTATGAAACAATCGGCTAAAAAGTGCATTTGTCTGTAAGAACTCATCTGAAACAATGTATTCAAATGGCGTAAAGTGTCGTGCCAAAAAATGATTTTGACGATTCGCTTCACCTTGGCCGTAGGTCACAAAATAACCTTTCGGTTTTTGTGAAACACGAATATATTTTTCATCAACCAATAGACTGTAAGCTTTGATGACTGTATTTCGGTGTACTGCCAAACGCTTTGCCAGTGCGCGTTCCGTTGGCAATTTATTGCCGTCGGAAAGCTCGCCCCGTATAATCATATCCACGATGGCATTGCGTATTTGCATGTAAAGAGGTGTCTTGTGATCTTTAATAATTTTAATCTCCATACATCACCTTTTAAGAATTTGTCATATTTATGAAGTGAATTATAGCACTTCTTGGACTATTCCAAAAGTACCAAATAACGCTTTTTGGCGTAGTCCAAAATGGATTTTGGCATACCGCTGTCACTGCACTCAAGCCTGACTGTTTTAGGGCAGTAAAATAGGCCCTATAAACAGCAGCACCTAAAAGGCGTTTCATTTATAGAACCCATTTCATGGCTTCTTCTTTTTTATTTGTTGATTTAAGACGGCCCGCCACCTAGGCACTTTCTGAATAATTCAATTCAGTCTGTAGCGTTTTTCCAAGCGTCGCCTTATGCCCACAGGCTCTGTATATCCTGATCAATATAAGCCCACAAATAGAGTGAAGCGATACTTCTGTAAGGCTGCCATTTATCTGACAGTGCAATTAAAGACGTCTTGCCGGCTACGCCATACAGCGATTGAATGGCACCCTGCAAGCTCGCATCTCCCAGTGAAAAAATATCCTGGCGTCCCAGCGCAAAGATCATATACATCTCTGCTGTCCACTGGCCAATACCCTTAACCGCTGTCAGTTTTTTCATGACGGCATCATCTGCCATCGCCGGCAGTTCATCAAAGACGAGTCTTCCATCTTTAACATGTTCAGCCAAATCCTTAATATAACGTATTTTGGCATATGAGATTCCAAGTTCTCTCAACGACGCTGCATCAGCTGCCAATACAGAGTCAGGCGTTACATTGCCCTCTAAATAAGTATGCAGACGCCCCCATATAACACTTGCCACCTTATTGGAAAGCTGTTGTCCGATAATGGTACTCGCCAGCCCTGTAAACTGATTGTCGCTCAGCGCGTATGACAATGGCCCAATCGTATCCATTAGTTTTGCCATAATGGGATCATTGGCTAAGCAGTCACATGCTGATTGTGTCGTCTGCAGTTGTTGCATGACATCTCCTCATCTTCCGTATTTATTCTAATGGGTTTCTGTGTATTGTTTAAAGTTGTCCAGAATTGCCTGCCAACCCTGCCGCTGCATATCGACATCGTGAACCGCTTCCGCTTCAAAACTTTGATTAATGACAATGCCATCTTCCGTTTTAGAAAAAACAATTGTCACTTTACGGCCGTCACCCAATGTATAAGCAATGGTTTTAAGCGGTTCGACGAGTGTGTAAATCCCTGCAAAATTAAAATTGAAACTACCGTCTTTTGCCGCCATTTTGTAAGTAAAGTACCCGCCTGTTTTTAAATCGTTTTCCGCTTCTGGGGTATACCAGTCATCAGAGGCATGATTCCAGTTCACAACATGTTCTGCCATCGTATAGTACTGCCATACTTTCTCCAACGTGCTGCCTACTTTTGTACCAATTTGAATAACCGTCTTTGACATTGTAAGCCTCCTTAAAAAAATGTAGAAAAACTATTTCAGCCACCTCTTTCTAAATCTTTTATCGTCCTCTGGCGGCATCAATTGCTGCAATATCCAGTTTTTTCATTTTTAAGAAACATTGTGTCATTCGAGCGATTGCCTCCGGTGTACCCTCTCGCATCCAATCATCCATAACGCGCGGAACAATCTGCCACGAAACGCCAAACTGATCTTTTAGCCATCCGCACTGCTCCGCTTCCGGTACAGCGCTAAGTGCCTGCCAATAGTAATCAATTTCTTTCTGATCTTCACACATAACCATCAGTGAAATCGCTTCATTGAACCCATAATCCACATCATAACCATTGTCCATACCAACAAATGGCTGACCGTTTAGAACAAAGTCAATATAATTTGCCTTTGCTTCTTTTGCCGGCGCTTCACCAACATTATAATGGCTAATAAACCTTACCTCAGAACCATCAAAGACAGATGCATAGTATTCAGCAGCTTGTTCAGCCTTGCCGCACGAATCCTGTGAAAATAAGAAACTCATCTTAATCTGCTCCAGTTTTACGGTTTCATCGAGCATGATTTGCCAAGTTACACCGTATTTATCGCTTAACCAGCCATACCACGGGCTAAATGGATAAGCATCCAGTGGCATCAGTGCATCACCGCCTTCAATTAACTGCTCCCATATAGCCGTAATGCGCGTCTTATCAGCGCATAACACCATAAAAGAAATTGACGGATTGAATTGAAAATAGAGCCCCGCGCTGATAGCACCAAACGTCATGCCTGCCAATTCAAATCTTACCGTCTCTGCATCACCAGACGGTGTATCTTTCAAAGTCGCCACGTCGGTAATTGCCGATCGATGAAAGATGCCTGTATAAAATGTAGCCGCTTCATATGCTTCCTTGTCAAACCAAAGATGCGGTACGATTTTTTGAATCATTTTGCACCTCCTTCACGGTTGAATCAAAATGCATTATATCAACATAAACTTATTGCATTTATACCTCAAAATAGAGCTGCCTAACAAGGTGCAGCAAAAAAAGAACCCGCCATGACATTTCTAGATTAAACGGTCAAGGCGAGGCACGTATTCATTAAATAATATGGTACATATTCACTTTATGGCACGAGGATAAACATACTGTCTGTCGTTGTCACTTTACTGCCAACGATATCATAAGCACTTTCAAAGACAACATTGTACTGGCCGCGCAACACGCGCTTGCCTTCATTATCTGTCATCGGCCAAATGGCTTGATATTCAACGGTTTTGCCCGGATCAATTTCAACACTGGCAAGTGCCATCGTAAAAGCTTTATCATGCGACCACTGATAGATTAAAGTACCATAAGAATCATAAATGTAAATATCGTAACGCTGACCGTTATGATACGTTAACAGCGCCGTTTCATCAGAATCATTTGTCATCGTAAACGTCAGTGTCACACCATCGTCAGCCTCGGTCACTTCCAATTCGCCTTTCATCACACGGCTTGCTGCTTTTAGCTTTTGTTCCACATTTATGGCATCGTATACTGCCTGTGCTGCCTCACCTCGTGTGAGATTGTCATTTGGATAAAACATCCCCTCTGCATCTAACTTCAAAATACCATAAGCGATGGCTCTGTGAATGGCGCCTGATTTCAAAACATCCATATTTTCAAAATCTTCAATGGTTGTTGGGATTAATTTGATCATCGGCAGTTCATTCCGCATTTCCATTGCCGCTTCTAAAAGACTGTAAAAGTTTTCACGTGTCATACGCTCGTTCGGCACAATTGTACGATCTACCGGCAGACCATTGGCGCCGGCATTAATAAATGCATCTCGATACCACGCGTCTGCATCGGCATTATCAAAGAAATCTGTTAATTCAGGCGCCTTGATAAACGTCATATATGAAAGATTAATATTAAATGCTTTTGTTATCATTTGGATTGCTTCAGCATTGGTAATTTGTCGCTCCGGCTGGAATAAGCCATTGCCAACACCGCCGACAATTCCCTGCGAAGCAAGCGATTCAATTGCATCATTATAAGATGTCATCGCCGTATCGTTAAATGGCACTGATGCAAATACCATAGATGTATTAATTACAAGCATCAATCCCACAGCGACAAACGTTTTTATCATTTTTTTCATGTAGATCCCTCCTGTTCATGTCATATGATAAGACGTTAACTGTACGCAAAAAGTTCCATCTCTACTTGACAAATACGATTGACTTCAATGTATCGCCACTAGTCTCGATCAGATTTTTCAACGAGTACTGCCAATAATTGTTCAATGCGGTCCAGTGTTCTTAACGTCATAAACATAAAATACGGTACACCTATCAGAAGTGCCAAAAAAATTATTAGGTTTATCAGTTCCATTATCAAGTTCATTTCACCTCATTTGTCATTTTATTTTAATGCCATCCTACTAAATTCATATAAATCATTATTTTGTTTAAGCCTTCACGTCAATTAGGTTCACAGCTAAATTTCACTTTGCAACGATAGAAGATGAAATAATTCATCCTTTATTGCTTTTTTGATACTGCTATTGACAATCATAAAAAAAAGCATATTATTTAGATATAAATTGTCGCAATGTAAATATTTGTATAAAAAGGATGACTATTCGTATAATACATACATGTTATGTGAGAATTTATTTGTCAACTTTTGGCTTTTTCAGCATTATTTTGCTTAATCATGGAGGTTTTTATGCGTAAACGACATGACACCATCCCCCTATTAATCGGTTTATTGTTCTTCATTTTGTTGATCTCAGCCGGATGCGCCAATTCTACGGAAAAAAGTCTCGTAGAAAATACGAATGAAAACATTACCATCGGTTCAACAATTAATAAAGAAATTGATATTACATTCAAAACAGAAGAAGCCATTCAGGATACATATGATTATTCAGAATTTAATAATGAATTTTGGTGGTATGGCACCCTTGACATCTCAAACATTAAAGAAATGCCTAGCGGTGCATACTATGTTACTTATAGCGGTCAGTTGACAGCGAGCAATTAAGCTTTTTTTAGGGCACTGTCATGTTCAGTGCTCTCTTTTATTGTCCAAGACGCTTTAAACCGATTATTGTGTCACATCCTATGCAGCTATTGTAATTTCAACGTCTGCAAGCAACGTCTACAAGCAACAATTCAAAATTATCCAAAGAAGCAGTTTGTGATAAAACAGGATAGTTTATTCGTTTATCAGTGGTATCCCTTGTAGTGGTTTAGCGATACGCTGCAAAAAACAAAAACAGCGCCACCCCTTTTTCGATCTTTTCAACCGTCTGTTTCTGGCCCCATTCCCATTTTTCTTTTCCTATTTATTCAGATTTACTTTTTTCCATCGTTTCTGTAACTTCAAAAACATCTGAGCAATGCCTATGCGCAGCAGCATGACATCCGTTCCCAGCGTCATGTCATCACTATGTTTATTATCTCATATGATTTTTTTTGCCGCAATGCCAATTTTAGTAAGTCATTTTTCCTATAGCATCCTATCATTTACGAATAGGGCATCATTAATCATCCGAATTTAATAAAATCGCCAACATTTTTTCCCGATTGTTAAGAAATTCTCTTGTCACCATAAAATGCTCGGTATCCTCGAGTTTGACGATTTGACATGAATCCTCAACATTATAAATCACAGCATCCGGGTATGCCATCAAAATCGGCGAATGTGTCGCAATCATAAACTGGGAGCCCTTTTTTACCAAGTCATTAATGCTTGCCAGCAGTGCCAACTGCCGAGTCGGTGAAAGCGCCGCTTCAGGCTCGTCAAGGATATACAACCCATTACCGCTAAAACGGTTTTGAACCAACGCCATAAACGATTCGCCATGTGACTGTTTATGCAGAGAAACCCCTCCATAAGAATCAATAATCTTAGGGGCGACGCCGTCTTCGTCAAGCGCGTCAATATGGCTCGCAACGTTATAGAAGCTCTCCGCTCTTAGAAAAAAGCCATTTTGAGGTTTCCTAATCCCTTTCGTCAATCTTATGTGCTCTGACAATATCGAGTGCGTCCTATTCGTCGCAAAATTAAAGTGCTTGCTGCCGCCTTCTGCATTAAACCCATACGCAACGGCGATTGCCTCAAGCAATGTTGACTTACCCGATCCGTTTTCACCAATAAAAAAACTCACTGCTGATCTGAGGGACAGTTCGGGAAAATTTTTAACGGCATCCAACAAAAAAGGATACACCGATTTTTTTTCATTTGGTATATCAATCTTGATCTGTCTTATATATTTCTCATCAAACAATTTCATGACTCCTTTGAATGCTCGTCTTATGGCAATAATACGTATCGTTGTGAACGGATTATTATTTGAATGATGTAATATAATATCAGCTTAAATTTCGAGCTTATCAGGCCCTTCATGCGCCGTAAGCTAGCCATTTTTTCGCTTGTCGTTTATCCCCATATACAATAAGATCACACCCATTAAAACCACGATTCCCGTCAAAAAGAAAATAATCGGGTAAGGCTGCTCGCCTGTATAACGCCAAAACTCTGTGTAAAATCCGTTGCCGTTCACTTGCTCTTTCTGCAAAAATCCAAAGACAGGCAGCAGCATCAATTCGATGATATAAAGACTAATGCCTAGAATGATCGTTTTAAAGCCAATGATTATTTTTCTTTCACTAAAATTTTCTTTTTGCATGATAATTGCCATCCTCCCGATTGTCTGTTCAGCTTCCCTTCAATCCCTAAAATATCATAACAGCACACAAATGTGTGGTTATCCAACAAGGCATCTAATTTGTATGCTAGAAGCACCCGAACTCGTATGAATTAGTCTGCGGTCAAATTGTATCAAACAGTGCATGTAAAATCAAACAGGGTGTTAATGATTTTGTCGATAAATATATTTTTCCAAAGAGATACCCTGCGAACACTTGAAAACTTGGCCATAAAAAAGAAACGAGGGTGATTGATTCATAATTTAAAAGATGAATAAAACCGAATACAATCGCCTGAAAAATATTTGCTTTATCTTTTCTAATGCCAAGCGAAACAAGACCGCCTAGCAGAAACCCTCTAAAGATTACTTCCTCAACAATACTCGGATAATAAAGCGATCTAACAAAATTCTCTAAATAATTGCTTAACGTTATCACTTTCAAAGTTTCAATGTCATAAATAAGATAATAGGGTATTTCGATAAAAAAATATACGGCGATCATTACCAAAATACTTTTTAGTGTTGTCGTCCAGTTAAAACTGCTCACTTTCACTTTAAACAAGTATCCTGAAAAGACAACAGCTGTTAGCAAGAACCTGTATAAGTGGGGATTATTAAACATATTCAGGTATTTACTGGCGAGCTGTATACTCATGTAAATGAAGAAGGAGACAACAAACGCCTTCATCAAATTTTGATTTTTTTCAATTTTAATCGCGTCATTTGAAATAGAATCCAGAAAAAATATTAAAATAAACAACGCTATGACAAATGGAATGACCTTGATCGTATTGGTTAAATAAAGCCATACGATGCACAGACCGAGAAAGATAAATTCAAACTTTGATATTTGTTTATAATCCACCCATTCAAAAAATCGCATTTCTCTATTGGCAGAAAGCGCATAGATTCCCCAGGGGATGCTCAAAATGGCACACAAGATCATGGTTATAACGACTAATTCATTCAAACGAGATACTCCTTAAGTCAAATCCTGTTGCATACATTGTCGGCATAAACTCAATAGATTTGTACTGAGCGATTTCCTGCTGATAGAAAGGCTCCTCTTTCATGTACCCTTCATATTATATTGAAAATTATATGCCGTTGCAAGTTCAGCTGTTTGCTGCAAATGACCTTTGCACTTTGTACTTCACAATGTCAAGCACCTAGTAGATCAATAGTTGCATTAAAATAACAGCGAAGATAATCCGCTGTTATTGATGTTCGATATTTCGCTAACTTACTCAACCCCGGAAACGGATGCCGCCATTTCCGCGCTTCCTGAAAATACGCTGTTTCGTCCATTGGCCTTAGCACTGTAAAGCATCTTGTCAACCGATTTCAGGGTTTCGTCTATGCTCATCATGCGATTGGCTTCAATAACGCCAATGCTAATGGTCAGTGTTAATTCCGGCAATTGTGTATACGCACTTTCCGATACAATTCGGCGAAGTCTCTCCGCTGTTTTACGCGCTTCATCCAGTGCTGCATTTGGCAAAAGAACGAGAAATTCTTCGCCACCCCACCTGCCGACATCATCAAATCCTCTGATATTGTCTCGAATGCAATGCGATAAGTGCCTGAGCACTGCATCACCGGCAGTATGTCCATATCGGTCATTTACATTTTTAAAATGATCCACATCTATGAGCAATATCGAAAAAACGGTACCAACATTCATCAATATATGATGCTGATCGCGAATAAGCGATTCAATTTTACGCCGATTATAAATACCTGTCAGTGCATCTGTCGATGCAAGTGCTTCCTTTTTCTCCAGTTGTATTGCCAGTGTTCTCGTCTCATTATAGGCTTCATGTGCACGCTTGTTGACAATCATGTGCTCAATGGCAAACGCCAGCAAAAGTGTAAGCACTTGCGAGAGTGCAAACAGAAATGATTGTACATCATCACACTCACCATAATAATTCAAAACCGGGCGGCAATAAAGCAACCATCCTATTCTGATTAGATGCATCATTGCAAAACCGCTTACAGCACCCTGAACCCCCATCGTAAAGGCGCGGTAAAAAGCAGTCGTTCGCCATCGAAGCCGCCACGCAATATACGCATACACCGGCATTGTAAAACCCGATGAAAGAAGCATTATGTAACGTACTGAAAATCGGCTGTATGTAAAATAAATTATAACAATCGTAAAAAACGCTAAATATGCAAACATCTCTTTTTTGTGAACAGTCGCTTCCGCAAAGGTCAATACACCAATGCCAAAAGTACAAATTCCAAATAAAACAAGTATGTTCGGCAGTGCAATCCCCGCAAAACTCGACAGTTGATCTGCAAATAGAAAAAGTATCAAAGCGATTGCCGAAATTGCAAATGATACGGCCATATCACGAATGCCCTGATAGCGTTTGCCATACTTTACCCATAGAAAAAGAAGCACTACTGTACAAACCCATCGGATAAGTATGAAAATCTGAACAACGGTATTCATATCCAATTGTTTCATAGACTATTCCTTTAATGATTATTTTAGTATCAATTTACTATTATAACCTATTTTATGCCATTATCATGCCTATGAAAAGTAGTTTTCTTATCCCAAACCTTGCAATTGTGTAATGTTTGTGTCATTTTAAAACGCCTGCAAAATAAATGTACTTTGCAGGCGTTTCCCATTTGTCTTAATTTACGGATATGCATTAGCTTTCGAGCAGTTCAACCGTTTGCTTTAATGCATCAATAATCTTGATATGCTGCGGACAAGCGGTCTCACACTGACCGCAGGCAATGCATTGAGATGCGAGGCTGCTGTTATAGGTTGCAAAGCCATATTTACGCTTGGCCGTTGCCAAATCATCATAGATGTAATAAAGATTAACCGCATCAAAAATCTTTGGAATTGGGATACCTTCTGGGCAGTCTTTCACACAGTACTGGCAGTCTGTGCACGGGATATTGTCAATTTTATCCAGCTCTTTCTGAACGTTTTGAATAATCTGCTGTTCACCTTGATCCAGCGGCTTAAATGATTTCATATAAGAAAGATTATCGTTCATTTGTTCTATTGACGACATACCGCTTAGCACGGTTATAATGCCTTCAAGTGATGCTGCAAACCGAACAGCCCAGGAAGATACGGATGCACTTGGTGCATATTCTAGAAAATAACGGTCCAGTCCCTTTGGCAAAGACGCCAAGACACCGCCTTTGACAGGCTCCATAATAATCACTGGCTTCCCGTGCTTCCTTGCAACTTCATAGCATTTTCGCGATTCAATTGCGTAACTTTCCCAATCGACATAGTTAATTTGCAATTGAACAAATTCCATTTCAGGGTGTTTCGTCAGAAGCTCATCCAGTACAGCTGCTTTGTCATGAAACGAAAATCCCAAATGCTTGATCAAACCTTTAGTTTTTTGTGTTTCAAGAAACGACCAGATATCATAATCATCAAAATACTTGGTTCGGTCATCACCTAGATTATGAAGAAGAAAGAAGTCAAAGTATCCTGCCCCTGTTCTTTCAAGGGAAGTCCAGAACATTTGCTTTGCTTCCTCAGCACTTTTGGCACCAGCCCATGCAGGCAGTTTTGTAGCCAACTGAAATGAATCCCTTGGGTATCGATCCACTAAAGCAATTTTAGCCGCTTCCTCGGATTTGCCATTGTCATAGCCATAAGCTGTATCAAAATACGTCATGCCTTCTGCCATAAAGGCATCTACCATCGCTTTTGTCTGTTCAATATCAATTTCACCGTCACGTTTCGGCAAACGCATTAATCCAAACCCTAATTTGCGAATGTCTTCACCTAAATACGTCATTCGATTCCCTCCTTACACTTTGTCTCTAGCAATATTATACTCTTTTTACAAGGTATTTCAAACAAAGGGCAAGCATAACGGTCTGACAGATCCTGTGTGATGCACCTTACATGGCATTAAGCAATTGACTTAGTCTTCTTTCACTTCATTTGTCACGACCTGAACAATACCTTTTTTCCAAAGAATTCTTGCAATACCAATGGCGATTGGCAACATGAGCAGAATGGCAACACCCTCTAGACCACTGATGAGAATACCGGTTATAACCGTAATTGAAACAATGACAACCGGAACAATCATAATGAGCAGCTTATTTTTAATGCGGAACGACCCTTGCTCAGGACCAAGAATCCCTAAGAACATCCCACCAAAGAGTGCCGGCAACATATAAGAGGTCGCGCTCTTGACAAACGCTGTTTGAAAGAGCGGTTGAAGTGGTACCAGCAGCAATACGCCAAGTGCGATAATCAGCATTGTCAATATAGAAGAAGCTGCCACGGCAACGGTTGCAATTGCATCGCCCTCAGGCGTATTCTGATCGGCTTTTGCCAATTTTAATGCATTGAGCACACATGGCAGTTTTAGATTCAGAATATTTCCCGTCAAGAATGTCAAATAACTTGCTGAGCCAAGGATCGGCGTATAGCTGATAACCTCAGAAATACCGATGGGGATAAAGAGCGCCATAACGCCTATACCGCCTTTTAGAATTGCAGAAAGCGGTGGAAAACTATCATAGGCTAAGGCAATTGCAATTGGAATGAATACCATATAAAGAATAGCTATCAAAGCACCTATACGGCCAAAGCGATGCACCCAGTTCGTGTAGTCATCAAGTATAACGGTTTCTTTTTTCTCTTTCATGATCTCCCCCCTATCCTAATAATGCCTGCCAGCCAACGGAGGCAATCATTGATAACAGCAGCGTTACAGCCAGTACAAAATTACTGAGCCAGTGAATTTTAAATTGTTTGATTAATAAAGTCATCAACAGTGTAATCAGCGCACTTGTAAAGAGCGTTGCCGCACTGACGGCATCGCCAAAGATCATAACGGGGAGAAAGACCGATGCAAGTGTCAGCATGAAACAGCTGCTCATAACAATTCCCCATGTGCTGTCTTTTTTCTCCCGTGCAGCCATAAGCCCTGTCGTCATTTTTTTCCCAAATGGCAGCAACACTAAAAATCCGCCCAGTATACCAATGGTCATTACAATCATAATGACTGAAAAAACTTGAGGATCATTCGCTTCAGCCATTGCTGCGACATTGGCGTAAGACATGCCCTTTGAAGCGAGATCGGCTGCCATCAGTTCATAGCCAACGGAGCCAAGTACTGAAAGGCGCCACCACGGCCATGGAATCCCCATGACTGCTGACAGTGAAAAAAAGCCAATAACAATGGCAATACTTGGCACCAGTGTGAATGCAAGGCTAGATTTGATAACATCATTGACCGTCGAACGATCGATCCCGAGTTCAACACAGCGTTTATAACTGCGCTTTAAAAATATTGCCGCAAAACCCAAAATATAGAGCAGGCCAATAATGACGAGCCCATAAAGCAGTTTACTGTTTGAAATTTCATAAAAAGTCATCTGTGTGCCCCCTCTCTATGCTTCGCTGTGTTTATCCAGCCATCTTATCGCAGCATAAGCGTATACAGCGGCTCCCGTTGATAAGACGCTTTCGTCGAAAATGGCTTTTGGATGATGCTGTGGAAAGCTGTAGCCCTCATCAGCATTGCCTGCAGATAATCCCAGCATCAATGTCGGTACTTTTTCACTGACATAAGCAAAGTCTTCAGAACCGCTCATCTTACCACCGCCTGTTAAAACGCTCATATCAAGCAGATCGCTTTCCGGCAGCAATTCTTTCAAAATTTCCTTAGCTGAATCAACAAGTGCCGCATCATTATTGAGTGCAGGACACCCATCGACAATTTTCACTTCAGCTGTTGCACGCAAGGCTTCAGCTGTTGCCTTGGCAATTGCCTCTAGGCGTTCTCTGACAAAAGTACGCGTTTCCGGTTCATAAGTTCGAAGTGTCCCATACATGTGTGCTGTATCCGGTATAACATTTGAGGTGGTACCGGCTACAAATTTGCCAATTGTCAGTGCCACGGCCTGACCCGGCGCCAGTTCTCTGCTGTGGATCGTTTGAATTGCCTGAAAAATATGCGTTGCAGCATTGATGGGATCGACGGCATTATTCGGCATAGCGCCATGCCCGCCCTTTCCTTGAACATGAATCTCAAACCAGTCTGATGCAGCTGCAGTCAAACCGGCTTGCGAAACGATCACTTTACCTGCAGGCAGCGGAAAGCCTGTCATCACGTGAATCATCATCGCCGCATCGACATCCGGCGCTGTTAAAACACCCGCTTCAATCATGTTCTTTGCACCTGCTAAGGTTTCCTCTGCCGGCTGAAACATTAACTTCACCTGTCCCTGAATATCGGCTTCCATCTCTTTAAGTAATTTAGCAGCGCCCAGAAGCATTGCCGTATGCAGATCATGACCGCAGGCATGCATATTGCCATTCGTTGATTTAAACGGTACATCAGCCGATTCTTCAACCGGCAGCGCATCCATATCGCCTCTGATTAAAAATACTTTACCCGGGCGAATGCCGCCTGCAATGGCGACAATTCCTGATTTTCCACAATCCTGAGGTTCATATCCCATCTCGACAAGCTTTGACTTTACGAAATTTACCGTGATCGGCAACTCCAGTGAAAGCTCCGGATTCTGATGCAGGTATCGCCTAAATGCAACGAGTTCTTCCTGCATTCCCCTTGCTGATTCCAATAGTTTTGCTTTCATGTTCAAAATTTTCCTCCTCATTTTATGACATTTATGGTCACATCCTTTAATAAACCTTAACAAACATATTAATTTTCGTCAATGTTTTTCTAGGTTTAGGTTACCGTCTTTCATTGAATAATGGTATACTTGCTACAAGGAGTTGATTTTTTTGATCGTAAAATTGGGCTTAATCATTTCTGAAAGTCATGTTGTATACATTAGAGAAATGCAGCAAAAACTCGAACGCTACTGCCAAATGCAATTATGCGTCATCAAGGATTTTCCGGACATCGTCAATTGCTATTTAAAATATTACAACGACGTCGATGCCTTTATCCTCAGCGGACCTACCCTTAGCAATTATCTCAATAAAAACATTGATCCAATTGACAAACCCTGCTATGTCATTTATGACGATGATGCCAATATTTTAAAGCATCTTTTCAAGCTCTTTGTCAATCATCCGGAGATTGAAAGTTCACGCGTCTACTTTGATTCTGCCAGTGATAATATGATTGAAACGCTAACAGAAATATTTCCCGCAGACAAAAGACCCTATGTCTTTCCTTTTTTTGAAGAAGATCTTGATCTGTATGCAGAAAGAATATTTCAAAAGCATTTGTCGCTTTGGCAGAACAATCAAATCGACTTGTCTGTCACACGCTTCGGTATGCACATTGATCGAATGACAGCTGCCGGTATGCGCTGTTATTTTGTCGAGCCATCTGAAAAATACGTCTATAATTTGCTAATGCAGGCCATTAATCATGTCAAACTTGAAAAGCTCAGTGCCAATAAGATCGTCGTCGGCTATATCACATTTGCACCTGACGAACGCCTTTCTCAGGACAATTTTGAACGTGATTACTATATTGACAAGCTCTATCAGGAAACAATGTCTTTCGCCAAAACTTCAGACTACGAGTTCGTCATCCAGCAGCGGGAAGAAGTCATTGCCATGTTTTCAACATTTGAAGAAATTGCGCTCATTACCAATGACTTTACAAACTGTCAGCTGCAACTGCACTTCAAAGACACTATTCGAAAAAAAATCGCCATCGGATACGGCAGCGGCCAAAACATAACACAGGCAAAGACAAATGCCGTGACTGCGCTGAACAATGCACTTGAATCCGGCGGTGACAAAAGCTATTTTGTCGATGACGACCACAGGGTTTTCGGTCCACTGGAAGCAGGTGAACGACTGTTATATTCAAATCAGCCAAATGGCGCAATCATGCGCCTGTCAAATGATTTAAACATCAGTAGCGCCTACCTTCAAAAATTGATCGCCTACGCTGCAAAAAATAAAACGAATCGCCTTGCTACTGACGAAATGGCATCACTTTTAGATATTGCACTTCGTTCCGCTAACCGCATCTTAAACCGTATTGTCGATCAAGGCGGTGCCGTTGTCATGACAGAAAAAAAACAAGCGTCCAAAGGACGCCCTAAAAAATATTATCAAATGCTGTTTTTAGATTCTAATGGCAACCTCATTCGATTTCAGGTTTAACCGTTTTTCTTAAAGATTCAAAAATCCCCCACCTAAAACATTTGTGTTCTGGATGGGGGATTAATTATCTGAAAAGTACCAGTATAACCTTAAGGTCTGCGTCAGTGATACTGTCTAAAATCGCATTGACCGCGACTTCAAGCGCTTCCGCCTTCGGATAACCATATGCACCTGATGAAATCAGTGGAAAAGCAATCGACTTTAAGCCATGTCCCTTTGCAAGTGCAATCGATTTTTTATAACACGATGTTAAAAGGGTACGTTCATTTTGCGTACCGCCACGCCAAATTGGTCCAACGGTATGGATGACATGCGCCGAAGGCAATTGATAGCCAGCCGTTATCTTCGCATCGCCAACTGCGCAGCCATTTAAAAGTCGGCATGCCGCCAAGAGCTCCGGTCCGGCCGCTCGGTGAATCGCACCGTCAACACCGCCTCCTCCCAGCAAAGATGGTTTGGCCGCATTGACAATCGCATCAACGCTAAATCTCGTGATATCACCTCTTACAATTTCCAGAGACATATTTTTCACTCCTTTTATTGTTCGTCATTATCATCATACCACTTCATATGATTTGTGCATTAAAAAAACTTCCGGTACTTGACAAAAATCACCAGAAGTCATATAATTAAATTTAAACGTACTAATTTTTTCAACAAAACAGCAATCCCATGTTACAATAAAATGATAGCACATTTGGATCGTTTTGTCAAATGTTTTTTGAAAGGAGTTCTTTATGCCGCTCAACGCGATTGATCTCGTCCCTAGACATTTAAAAACCACCGTCCCGCAATTAATGACGCTTAATGACATAACCGCTCCCTACGGTTTAGCTTTGACGCAGGCGGATGCGGCACTGCTGTTAGCCACACGCGACAGCGCTTTAAAATCAACGGGAAGACTGGAATTCGGCAGTGGGATCATTGACAAAATAATTGAAGCTTTTTATGATTCACCATATCTAATGGCATCGGAATACGTTGAAACACTCACCGATCTCATTGATGCCTTTTATTATTTTAAAAATGAACTGCACGACCGCATGGGGGATGATGCCCTTATTGCATTTATGCGAAGCGCTTATGACGATCCCTGTAACGGCGCTGTCACGCTGCTGACAGATTTAATCCTGCCATCACTTGCCTCTGCACTAGATCAGGGCATGCCTTTTCCCCGCGCTGCCAAATACGCCCTTTCGGAGGTTGAAAAATGACAATATCATCTTCAAATGCACTCTCAACACCTTTTGATCAATTTGAAACTGTGCGGCACACCTGCGCCACCCGCCATTATTTTAAAAGCTTATGTGACCGGTTTCTTCAAAATCAGCTTGATCGAATCGAGTCAGAAACCTATGCGCTTTTAGCGTCATTGCTTTCGCGTTACACACTTGGAGAGAGCAGTTCTGTTCCCGCTGAATTTGCTGAAAACGTTCTCGTTTCCATCCTCTACACCATTGGTATCGGCTTAAAACCCATGTCGGTTATAAATGCCGTAAACCTCGTGAAGAACAGTCGCGTTGATCAGCTCTTTGAAATTGGGCAAAAACGTATTCGCATAAAAATCAACACTGTCAAACATCGCCATCTTGAAGTCCTAAAAACCCGCTGTCCAGTTAACAATCACGTCTATCAATCGACGATCCGCGGCGGTATTAAAGGTTTTTTAAAATTGTATGATCCGATTTATGCCGCGCATGAAATACACATTACAGCAGATTATCCCACTGCTTCGCCGCGCCCAAATTCAGAAGGTGTTGAATTCATCATTGACTATTTAGAGGCAATCTACCTTGAAAATCTCATTCTCAGTGCCTTTCCAAAAAAGGCGATCCTAGACTGTATGCGTCGGTACCACCGTCATTATGCCATCATGATCGTCAATTTATTGGATATCATGATGACACAGGCTTTAGGCTGCTTGTACGCTGGACGTCCACCGCTTCAGCTGAATCTGTCAGCCGCTGATGCCGCACAGCTGTATACAGTTCTTTCAATGAAAGAGAATCTCTCCGAGACCATTCATCGCGGTCTTTTGCACCTAATTGCACTTTTAAACTTAACGGCCTCATCGCTTGCCTCAAATTATCTTTTGGCTTATGAACGCGAACTTTACCACAACTTCCATTTTGCTATCGAAACCGATACGCTGGAACAGCGGCTCTGTATTGACCGTTCACCCATCAAAAGGGATTTCATTTTTGTTAACGCTTCAGCAGCCATGCCACTTCCAGATTATCGACGCCTTTATCATGAACTGATAAGCTGCCGCCATGCTGAAGATCAATGCCAGCTGCTGTTAAAAGATGTCCACAACTTTCGCGATCTCGAAAATCTGCTGCTGGATGTGCCAATGCCGCCGGAAACACTGCATAGGCTATTTCGTAAACTTCCTGATATAACATTGGCTGCACTGCTGGTGCGTCACCCTGTTGCCGCATCTAAATACGACCCCGATGAAAATGACAGCGACAGAGCCCTCAGACAGGCACTGTCACTTTACATGCAGTCACTGGCACCTGATGAACACCTGTCGCTTCACAATCTTTCGGCTTCTGTTACCTTTAAACAGCAGACTTTTGCAAAACAGTTGTCAGCATCACGTCATACACCTAAATAGTTAAGGCTATTGCATCTGTTTATTGGTTACGGCTAGATTAAAATTTTTTCTAAAATTTTTATCCAAATCCGTTAAAAATAGCAATATGTCTTAACCGCAGCCGTCAGTTTTTCTCTAAAATCGGGATGTGCAATGGCGATAAGCCTTTTGGCGCGCTCGCCAATCGACTGTCCTCGCAGCCATGCGACACCATATTCTGTGACGACATAGTCCACATCGTTACGGGTAAGGGAAACAACGGCACCTTCTTTTAAACACGGTACGATTTTGGATGTCAGTACCTTCTCGCCGTTTTCATTTTTGACAGATGCCGTCGAATAGAGCGCAATAATAGACTTCCCATTTCTGGAGAGCTGTGCGCCAATTGCCGTATCCGCCTGCCCGCCTGTTCCTGAAAATTGCTTGTAGCCAATGCTCTCCGAGCAGCATTGCCCCGTCAGATCGACTTCTATTGTCGTGTTAATAGAAACCATGTTGTCATTTTCACGAATGACATAAGGATCATTTGTCCATCTGCCCGGCATAAACCAAACCGATGGATTGTTGTGAATATAGTCATAGAGCTTTTGGCTACCCAGCGCAAAAGTGCAAATGGTCTTATCCGGGTACAGCGTTTTGTTTTTATTGGTCACCGCACCCGACTCAATTAAATCAATCATACCGTCTGTAAACATTTCCGTGTGAATCCCGAGATTTTTCTTTGTCTTTAATGCCTTTGCAACTGCATTTGGAATGCCGCCGATTCCCAACTGTATGGTGGCACCATCTTCAATCAGTTCTGCAATATAGGCGCCGATTGCCTCGTCCTTTTCACTGATCTCACCTGTCGGCAAAATCGGCAAACTGCGCGTTGTTTCCAAAATGCAGGCAACATCTTTTACATGTACCTGATTGTCGCCAAAAGTCCTTGGAAAATGCGGACTCACTTCTAAAATAATGTGAACATTACCCGAGCGAATAAGCTGCATCTCATAGGTATTGCCGATTGATAAGCTAAAATAGCCATGTTCATCCATAGGTGATGCAACGGCCATCAACACTTTTCGCCTCCCTGCCATTGCATCAAGCCGCTTATCCAGAGCGCGGTGAAGGTGCTGTGGTTGAAATGAAATATGACCCTTTCCATGTGCTTTCCGCAGACCGCCATTAAAAAACCAACTGTTGATATGCAGCGTCTCCTTTAACGCCGGCATATCAAAAAACGGATAATTGCCCACAGGCAATGTATTGGAGAGCTCGCATCCCTTGACATCATATGCCGCCAGCTGATGCATTGATTCCATTAATGGTATGGGTTCACTGCCGCCCAGCCCCACCACGATAAAGTCATTGTCCTCTATAGTCGATAAAATGTTCTCAATCGACATCGTTTTATGTTGTCTTTCTCTTTCATATTGCATGTCATTACCCCCATTTCACCACGGTACAGGCAAAAGCATAGCCAGTGCCAGCGCCAAGCAGCCCAACATAATCCCCCGCTTTTACGAGACCGCGTTCTAAACCGTATTGCAGCGCCAAAAACTGATCAACATGACCGCAGTGACCATCATCACACAGGTAAACACTTTGATTTTCCTGCATGTCAATCGCTTTTAAAATCGCCTGGTGCGCCTTTGGATTAATATGTGTAATGCCGATAAAATCAAGTGGCGCCGTCAAACCGGAACCCTTTTTTGCCCGATTGACTGCTTCAACAAAATTCGGCAGTGAGCGTTCGCCAAGTCTGACTTTCATCCCCGCCGGATCCGGTAGATGCAATAGCCTAGCGCGTCGCAAACTTTCAGAATCGCTTGCAATTTCATCTGTAATCGGATACAGTGAACCACCCCATTTGCCAATAACATCATCACAAAAAACATGATCGGTTATAATCCCAGTCTCCAAAATGATATTATGATTGTGGTCTTTCTTGAGCAGTAAAGCCAACCCTGCCGGACTCATGTCAAACATGAAAGACTGGTTTTTGTCCTGATAGTCTACCAGGTATGCATTGGTATTTCCGCCTGTCACGAGAACCGTATTTAGCGATGAATCCGCCAGCATCATATCCTTTGCCACCTTCAGCGCCAGCGGCGTTGCCGCACAGCGGAAGCCCATATCCCATGCATAGGCTCTGTCCGCACCGAGCTCATTTTGAATTTTAATCGCTGCTGTCCAGCAAATATACTCGCAATAAGTTTCACCTGCATATAAGATCATATCCAGTTCATTTGGGTCTGTACCCGTTTTTTCCAAAAGTCGTTTCGACGCTTTTGTTGCCATCATGGCTGAATGATCTTCCGGACCGCCGACGTGTTTTGCGTTCACGCCCATCTTCTCCCTTAAGACATTTGCAGGAATATTGACTGCTTCACTTAGCATTTCAGCACTCACCGTCTCCTCTGGCAAATACAATTCAAAATCTACAATCCCTATGTTTTGTTTTTTCATGTGATTACCTCCTGGACGATACTATTGCAAAATTGCTGCCAAAGCATAAAATTCGTCCAAGCAGCACGAATATGTTGAAATTTCAATGTATCCATTCCGTATAATTTTTGAGAAACAACAAAAGTGACACGGTTTGCCGTAACGTCATGATACAGTTTGATTTTTTGTGACAGTATGCGCGCCGACACATCGGTGATATAATTAAAGGGGTTATTATTTGAGTTAAGTTGATAGAAGGGGGCACTATGAACGAATATATGTTGAATCAAAAACTCAACAAATTTATGGAAGACATTCCGGCATCACTGTTTAACGAATTATCGCTTCCCATTAATTTTGTCGATCACAACTGCACTATTCTCGTTATGAATCGCGCATTTGTCGAATACCTCAATTTACCGTTAAAAGACACCGTCGGCCAGAACCTCGTCGATATTGACAATACGACGCGTTTTCCCGTTGTTCTCCAAACGGGCATCCCCGAAATTGGTCAGAAGCACCGTTTCAAATCAGGCCAAGAGGCCATCGTCGACCGCATTCCCATTTTTGACGGCGATCGCGTTATTGGCGGTGCCGGCATTGTCTTTATGGACAATTTACCGCCTGATTGCATTGAGAACAAAATCAGATGCTCCATCATTCGCAAAATACGCCCTGACTATCCTTTTGATAAAGTAACAGATGCCGGGCCAAATCAAGCAAAGTACACTTTTGACGATATCATTTCCAAATCAAAACTCATTATGCACTTTAAACAGCGTGCACGCTCTTTTGCCAAAACAGATTTGCCCGTACTCATTACGGGTGAAAGCGGCGTTGGCAAAGAACTCTTTGCACATGCCATTCATCATGCAAGCAAGCGAAATGACAAACCATTCGTCAGCATCAACTGTGCTGCAATCCCAGATACCCTTATTGAATCAGAACTCTTCGGCTATGAAGCGGGCTCTTTTACCGGTGCCAGCAAACAGGGAAAAATCGGTAAATTTGAAATGGCACAAGGCGGTACCATCTTCCTTGACGAAATTGGCGAACTGCCGCCCATGATGCAATCTAAGCTCCTTCGTGTTTTACAGGAAAATCAGATTGAAAAAATCGGCAGCAGCGAATCGCGTGAAATAGATGTTCGCGTCATTGCCGCTACCAATGTCGACTTATTGGAAAATATCGAAAACAAATCTTTTCGCTCTGACTTGTATTATCGGCTCAACGTTCTCAATCTCAATATCCCCTCATTGAGAGAGCGTTCAGAAGACATCCCGCTGCTCATTGAACACTTTAAATCACTTTTCTATCAAAAAAACGGCATTTATAAGATTTTCTCCAAAGATGCGCTGAAAATTTTAACGGCCTACAGTTGGCCCGGCAATGTTCGCGAACTTAAAAATATCGTCTATCGTCTAATGGTTATTGCTGAAACAGAAGTAATCAGTCATGAACTCATTCCCAAAGACATATTGGAAGCGCATTTCTCACTTTATGCCGATCAGTACGATCCAAATGATCTGCTTGAAAACCGCAGTACCCTAAACCATATCATGCGTGAAATCGAATCTCAGATCATTGAGGACACACTGAAACTCTGTGACAACAACAAGTCAAAAGCAGCTGATCTCCTTGGAATCAAGCGTATGACATTGTATCGAAAATTAAAAAAATAACCTGTACGGTTATACCTGCATAACAGCAAGCCGGGGCATTGATCTTCAATGAAATCAATGCCCCGGCTTTTGGGTGTGTTAGGTGTGTTAGGTATCAACGAATTAAGTGTATTTCGTGTGTGTCTATTTCACGTATTTCCTTTATGCTGTTCATGCTTTATGCCGTGTATGCAACGTGTTTGGGATATTCATAAGACAATGTGCATCCCATTTTGTGTACGAAATGCTAATGCAATTGGTGTTATTGCTATTCACCTATACGCGACAATAAAAAGTTTAAATTCTCAGAGAGATGCGTCATAATCGACATGCCCTCTGCATCTTCATCGGCATTAATACTGCCGGAAGTCCCGGCCGTTCCCACCGTCCAATAATTTGAGCCCACCGTTATCAAGTCGTTTACCTGTGCCCACAGCATGAGCTGCGCCAGTGCAAATGTCTGCCCTGTTTTGCGCGCCACGGTGATTGGTGCAAAAAGTTTCCCCGAAAACACCATCTTGCCCCATTGGTAATTATCATCTGATGTCTCAAGTGCATTCTTCATCCACCTTGCGGAAAATCCTGCGCGATCCAGAAGCGCCTTCAGTTTTGGTGTTATTGAACCGTTGTAGACCGGGCTGCCAACAACAAGGCAATCCGCCTCCGTCATGTGTTTAAACACCGCTTGAAAATCATCTTCAATCACACAGCGCCCCTCTTTCACACACTGATAGCAACCTTCACATGGCGCTATGTTTAAAAGCCTTAGCGGCAAATAAATTGTGTCGTGATCGGCCTGTGAGAGCTGTGACAAAACTTTTTTAATATAAGTTTCCGTATTGCCCTCCCTCGGACTGCCGCAAATACCAATTGCCTTCATTTTATTTCCTCCTGTTTGCATTTGCTATAAATCAATCACAGCATCGACACGCGGATCAATCTGTGTTTCCTTATTTGATTTCGTTACCAGTGAAACCACTACTGTCACGACAATAGATGCCGTGATGACATTGACATACCATGGCAATCCACCCGGCCATACAAAGCCGTGATTATTAAGCCAAAGGCTGCCAATATTGCCGACAAAGGCCGTTATAAGCCCGGCAAAGACACCTTCACTGCTGGCGCCTTTCCAGTTCAAACCCAGTATAAATGTTGGAAAAGTAGCCGACATCAGTGTTCCCCAGCCAAACGTTCCCAATATGGCAACTGCTTCCCCACTGGATAACGCAAACAAAATTGATACGATTCCGATCACAACGGTAATCCCTCTGGAGACATTCATCTGCTTCTTGCCTTCTAGACGCAAGCCAAATGCATTGGGCAAATCACGTGATAATATATTGGCTGAGAGTGTTAAAAACATGGACGCCGTTGACATGGAGGCTGCGAGTATCGCTGCATAGACAAATAGCTGCGCATAGACACCAACATAATCGGCGACGGCAAAAATAGCATTGTCTGCAACTGCCAAAGGTGATATCAGTCCCTTTCCAACAAGGTAAAGTGCTGCATAGCCCATAGTCAGTGCAAAGAACCCGACAATTAAATGGCCCAAACCTGCATAAAGGCCCAAACTCGGCATATCCTTTGGATTCTTTAATGAGGACTCTACCGAGGTGCAGACTGAGACGCTCTCCATCACAGCTTCTCCGCTCCCTTCCGGCATTGTGAAGGTCAAAACTGGTACGAACACTACAAGTGCTGTTTACGACGCTTGGTACAGCTCTGTATATGAGCCGAGTGCTTCAGTAAGTAGCGGTGAATAAGGAGGCGCGATATGGCAGTAACAAAAACAATCGAAGTTGACGGCAAAGAGGTGCAGTTCCGCGCCTCAGCCGCCATTCCTCGCCTTTACAGAAATAAGTTCCACAGGGATATTTACAAGGATTTAAACGAGCTGCAGAAAGGCATCGATGAAAGCGACGCAGAAAGCTCCAATCTGGACACTTTCAGTCTGGAGCTTTTTGAGAACATCGCTTGGCTGATGGCAAAGCATCAGAATCCTGATGTCCCGGATACTCCGGAGGACTGGCTCGACCAGTTCAACACCTTCTCCATCTATGAAATCCTGCCCCAGATCATCGAGCTGTGGGGACTCAATGTGGAACAGCAGGTGGAATCTAAAAAAAACATCATCCGACAGAGCGGGAAATGACAACCCCGCTCTTTTTACTCCGGTGTGTGCAGATCGGGCTTTCCATCTCGGAGCTTGATCTGCTCACCATCGGGACTGTCAATGACATGTACGCAGAAATGAGCAACGACGATTACAACTATCCTGCGCTCGCGACGCAGGAGCAGATGGATCGATTTTAACAGGAAGGAGGTCATCGCATGGCTGACAGAATAAAAGGCATAACCGTGGAAATCGGCGGCGATACGACCGGCCTTTCCAAAGCCCTCTCCGGCGTAAACAAAGAAATCAAATCAACTCAGTCGCAGCTAAAGGACGTCAACAAACTCCTAAAGCTCGACCCGACAAATACCGCGCTGCTCGAACAGAAACAGAAGCTCCTACAACAGGCAGTCTCCGAAACGAAGGAAAAGCTCACACAGCTGAAGTCCGTGCAAGACCAGATGGATGCTGGACTTAAAAACGGTACCGTCACCCAGCAGCAATATGATGCATGGCAGCGTGAGATCATAGAGACCGAAAACGAGCTCAAAAACCTCGAACAGCAGTGTCGGGAAACAGATACTTCTATCACGGCAACACTCCGGGCGACCGGCTCTAAACTGCAGGAGGTCGGCGGGAAAATATCAGATGTCGGCACGAGCCTATCGACGCATGTAACGGCTCCCATTGTCGCCATCGGTGCTGCCTCCATTGCTGCCTTTAACGAGGTGGATGCTGGCCTCGACATCGTTGCGCAGAAAACTGGTGCTACCGGCGATGAGCTGGAGGATATGTGCCAGATCGTAAAAGACCTCGCCACGGAGATACCGACGGACTTCGAAACTGCCGGTGCTGCTGTCGGCGAGGTCAACACCCGTTTCGGCCTGACCGGGCAGGCGCTGGATGACCTCTCGGCAAAATTCATCAAGTTTGCCCAGCTCAATGATACCGATGTTTCGACATCTATCGACAATGTATCCTCCGTCATGAACGCCTTCGGCATGGACGCTTCCGAGGCAGATAATCTTCTGGATGCTTTAAATGCCACCGGTCAGGCCACCGGCATTGATATGGATACACTGGCAAACGCCCTCTCCTCTAATGCCGCGCAGCTGAAGGAAATGGGACTCACCGCCCAACAGGCCGCTGGCTTTATGGGCATGGTGGAAATGTCAGGTCTTGATACCTCTGCCGCCATGATGGGCTTAAAGACCGCCATGAAAAATGCAACGGCAGACGGTAAAACACTGGATCAGGTGCTTGCCGAATTTTCTGCTACCATGCAGGGAAGCGGCAGCGATGCAGAAAAACTGCAGGCGGCCTATGACCTTTTCGGAAGTAAGGCCGGTGCCTCCATCTATAATGCCGTGCAGACCGGAAAGCTCAACCTGTCGGATTTCTCTGGCTTTCTTGGCGATTTTGAAGGAAGTGTCGAGAACACCTTCAATGAGACCCTCGACCCGATTGACCAGTTCCAGATGACCATGAACTCTCTGAAGGAAACCGGTGCGGAGGTCGGCAACTCCCTGATGTCAGTTCTCGCGCCAGTCCTGAAGGAGCTTTCTGACAAGCTGAAATCCCTCGCCGAATGGTGGAACAACCTCGGAGAGCCCATGCAGCAGATGATCGTAAAGATTGCTCTCATGGCGGCTGCAATCGGCCCGGTACTTGTAATAGTCGGCAAGGTGATCTCCGCCGTCGGCACAATTATGACGATCATTCCGACGGTCACCTCTGCTATGGCCGGAGTAAAAACGGCGATGGCAGGCCTCAATGCTGTCATGGCAGCAAATCCGATAGGCCTGATCATTACTGCTATCGGCCTTCTGGTGGCTGCCTTCATCTACCTGTGGAACAATTGCGAGGGCTTCAGGGAATTCTGGATCAACCTCTGGGAGAATGTCAAGGAAATCGCCATTACTGTATGGACGGCAATCAAGGACTTCTTCGTCAGTATCTGGGAGGCCATAAAGAACACCTTTACCACTGTGGTAAATGCAATCAGCAGCTTTCTCTCCACGGCATGGAATACGATAAAAACTACGGTCGAAACCGTGATGAATGCCATAAAGACAGTTATCTCCACTATCTGGAATGGCATCAAGAGCTTTTTTGAAACCATATTCAATGCCATAAAAACTGTGGTGACCACCTATTTCAATATCTACAAGACGATCATCGAAACCGTCCTGAACGTGATAAAGACCGTGGTGACTACTGTTTGGAATGCGATAAAAACCGCTGTAGAAACTGTCGTGAATGCCATAAAGACAGTTATCACCACGGCTTGGAATGCCATCAAGACTACGACCTCTACGATTTTCAATGCCGTAAAGAGCGTGATCACTTCCGTATGGAATGGCATAAAGAGCGCAGTCATGAATGTGGTAAATACCATGAAGTCCGGAATCAGCAATGGCTTCAATGCGATCAAGAGTACGGTTTCCAATATCGTAAACGGGATCAAGAATACGATCTCCAATGTGTTCAATACAATCTGGAGCACGGTATCCGGCATTGTAAACAAGCTAAAGAGCGTGTTCAACTTCAGCTGGAGCCTGCCAAAGATCAAGCTGCCGCACTTTTCCATAACAGGCAGCTTTTCGCTGAATCCGCCGTCCATACCGCACTTTTCTGTGGACTGGTATAAGAAGGCGATGTCCGGCGGCATGATTTTAAAGGACGCGACCATCTTCGGCCAGAGCGGCGGCACACTGCTTGGCGGAGGCGAGGCCGGTGATGAGGCTGTGGTCGGCGTGAGCTCACTGCGCTCCATGATTCAGGATGCAGTAAGCAGCGCAACCCTCAGCGTTTCCGGCGACCAGCCTCTCATCAATATCGGGGAGATGAGCGTCAGAAGCGACGATGATATCCGGAAGATTTCTCAGCAGCTGAATACACTTCTTACTGCCGGACGCAGGGCGAAAGGACTGGTGTAATATGGGATTTTCATTTAACGGAACAACCTCCCAGTCTATGGGACTTGCGACAAGAATAACAAACGAATATCGGATGCCGGAGCTTCGGAATAACACGATCACCATGCCCGGACGACACGGCGTATTTGATTTCGGAGAAACGGTATCCGAGCGAAAGATACTGATTTCCTGCTTTATTCCTCCGGGAAAGACAGACGCGCAGTTTCTGTCAAAGAAGGATGACATTATTGAGTGGCTCAATCCGGACAACGGCCTATGCCAGCTCATTCTGGATAAGGAACCGGGACGAGTGTATGAAGCAAGGCTTACGTCTGGATTCTCCTTTGACCGGGCAGTTCGTAATTCCTGCACCTTTGATCTGGAATTTTTCTGCCCAGACCCTTATGGCTATGCCATATCGGACGAGACCTTTGATTTTGCGGAAGCCGGAACCTTTACCGCTTCCCGCGCTCTTGGAAATATCGAGTCTTACCCGGTCTACTCCTTGAAGGGTGTGATCCCTTCCGGGACTGACTCGTATATCTCCATAACCACAAACGGCAGCGAGCTTCAGATCACTGGACGGCTTGCTGCCGGAGAAACCTTGATTATTGACTCCGACCTTATGACAGCAAAGGTAGTGGATTCCAATGGCGAGACGCTTAGAAACGGTCTCCCGCTTCTGTCGGAGCTGAATTTCCCGGTCTTAAATACCGGAGATAATACCATCGTGATTGCTGCGGTCGGTACGAGTACAACATTTACGGAACTGAACATTCAAGCCAGAAGCCGCTGGAGGTGATATTGCATGGCTCTTAAAAATATATTGAATACCCAAGATGCCTTCACCGGCGAGTTCCCGGCTGCATGGGCTCCCGACGGTCTCTGGCGTTTTAACGAGTCCGAACCGGATGCAGATGATTATCTGGCGGATTCCTCCGGGAAGGATCGCAAGGCATATATTCATAACTGGAGCGGAACAACCGCAGATATGAAAACAGGCAATTTCGGTCGCTATTTTCAGATGAACATCAATAATCCTTCATCGGAGAAAACCTACCTGAAAGTAGAAAACGACGGCAGCATCTTCTCAAGCCTCGGTGAAACCATCGTGGTCGGCGGCTGGATGAAGCCTACGACATATTCAGTCGGCAACACCTATACTCCGATCTTGAATACCCGCTACGGTTCCGG
>JASUSA010000017.1 GCA_030446305.1 Clostridiales bacterium
TGTAGGTGATGAAACCAATCCACAACACTATGTTAATTATATCGTATAAGAAAGGATAATGACCGTAACTTGACTACGAGTTCATTATACAAGGTGATAAAAATGAATATATCCAAAAATTATGTCAATGGCGAATGGATCGCCTCCGAATCCGGCAAAACAGAAGTTGTTCCAAATCCGGCAACTGGTGAAGTGCTTATTCACGTCCCTATTTCAAACAGCACTGACTTTGAAAAAGCAGTGACAGCCGCAAAAAATGCCTTCCCGGCATGGTCAAAAACTGCCGTACCGCGCCGGGCACGCATTCTTTTTAAATACCAGCAGCTACTCGTCGAACATTGGGAGGAACTTGCCATACTCATTACAAAAGAAAACGGCAAGAGCGTCGGCGAGGCAATGGGAGAGGTACAGCGCGGCATTGAATGTGTTGAATTTGCCTGCGGTGCACCTACTTTGATGATGGGTACGCAGTTGCCCGATATTGCAACCAATGTCGAATCGGGTATGTGGCGTTATCCGATTGGCGTCATCGGCGGCATCACCCCTTTTAACTTCCCAATGATGGTGCCATGCTGGATGTTTCCACTTGCCGTCGCCTGTGGCAACACCTTTATATTAAAACCCTCCGAACGCACACCGCTGTTAGCAAACAGACTCGCTGAACTGACAAAGGAAGCCGGATTTCCAGATGGTGTTTTCAATATTGTTCACGGTGCCCACGATGTCGTCAATGGCATTTTAGAACACCCAGATGTCAAAGCCGTCTCATTCGTCGGTTCTCAGCCTGTCGCAGAATATATCTATAAAACGGCTGCTGCCAACGGCAAACGCGTTCAAGCACTTGCAGGTGCTAAAAACCACACAATCGTCCTGCCAGATGCTGATCTTCAAAATGCCGTTAAAAACATTATCGGCGCAGCGTTTGGCTCTGCAGGCGAACGGTGCATGGCATGCTCAGTCGTCGTCGCTGTCGGCGCGGTTGCGGATGAACTCGTCGCTGCACTGAAAGCAGCTGCCGATGCCATCGTTATCGGCAACGGTCTTGATGAAGGCGTCTTCTTGGGGCCGGTTATCCGAGAAGCACATAAAACTAAGACCTTAAACTATATTGAAACAGGCATTAAAGAAGGTGCTACCCTCGTCAGGGATGGCCGTTTGGACGATGCGTGCAAGGGTGTTGGCTACTTCCTCGGTGCAACCATCTTCGACGATGTCAAGCCTGGAATGAAAATTTGGACAGATGAGATTTTTGCACCTGTGCTATCCATTATAAGAGCTGAAACACTAACTGAAGCCATTGCCATTACCAACCAGTCGGCTTTTGCCAACGGTGCTTGTCTCTTTACAAACAGCGCCAGCGCTATAAGAGAATTTCGCGATACCATTGATGCCGGTATGTTGGGCATTAATCTAGGGGTTCCCGCACCAATGGCATTCTTCCCGTTCTCAGGTTATAAAAATTCGTTCTACGGGGATCTGCATGCCAACGGCAGAGACGGTATTGAATTCTATACACGCAAGAAAATGATGACGGCAAGCTATTTGTAAACTTGATGCAAATTGGCGAAAAATACATTTAATGCATTGCTTTCAAAAAGGCGTTGCCGACAATTGGCAACGCCTTTTTACTGTTAAAATGCTATTATTCAATTTCGTATACTGCCATTTTGTATACGGAAATACGTCTCGATTGCTCAATCAGTCCATTAAATCAATTTCCAGCATACGCATTATGTGTGCCAGCATGCGCTCTATTCTGGCTTCACGATCTGTTCGAGACCAGTTGATAACACCGTGTCCAACAAAATGACCGCCCTTTTCTTCAATAATTTTACGCATACTTCTAATCGAACGTTCACCGCCCATCCATTTAAACGGGAGCTGCTGCGTCGCAAAGCAGATAAACCGCTTGCCGTCAATACGGGGCATTGCTGTCAAATACTGCTTCATTGGAAGACTGATGTTAAATGCTTGTACAGGGCCGCCAAAAATCACGAGATCAAATGGCGACGGATCAGGATTCTCAATGATTTCAAGATGAGGTGCATTGCCGCTAACCATAACCTCCATCAGCATAACATCATGTCCTGCGTTGGCGAGAGCCGTTTCGAGACGATTTGCAACGGATCTGGTATTGCCTGTTTGTGAGTATAATATGATTCCTACTTTCATAACGTCCTCCTTTAAACGCCCACGACGTGTTTCTGTATCCTTTTATTTATACCCATTTGTTTTGATATTAACAATTTCATTCTCATTATGATTTGGCTTTAACTCGCGTTATTCTGCGTTATTCTGCGTTATTTTGTGTTATTTTGTGTTATTTTGCATGTAAATCGTCCAGTCTGATTTGCATATTCTCTGCCACCATTTCTTTTAATGCCGGTGATTCTGTCAAAATGGCATCAAAGGCATTGCGTCTCAACGATAAAATCATACAACGCGTTTTAGCACGTACTGTCGCCGTTCTCGCGACGGGAGACAGCAATGCAATTTCGCCAAAATAATCCCCATCTTCCAATTGATTGACAATCACTTCTCCTCGAAGGTCATCACGCTTAACAATTTGTACAATTCCCCTGACGATGATATAGAAGCGTGTGCCAATTTCGCCTTCAATGATAATATCCTCTCCCGGATGATAATCTTCTGTTACAAATTTCTCCATTATTACTGCCAGCACTGATAAGGGAAGCGGTTTGAAAAATGACATTTCAGCTAAGCGACTGACGCTTACCCGTGCTTCACTAAAGTCATTGGTTAAATCAAAGCCGCTTTGTTTCTGATAGAGTTCGGCATAGAGGCCCTGATGGCTAATCAGCGTTTCATGTGTTCCCCACTCTGCTACACTTCCCTGGTGCATCACATAAATCAAGTCATAATGCTTTACTTGCTCTAAACGATGTGAAACATTGACAATCGTCCTCCCCTTAAACACCTCATCAAAAACCTGATTAATCTGACGCTCTGTCCTTGGGTCAAGTGCAGAAGTCGCTTCATCGAGCAATAACATTTGAGGCTTTTTCAGAATCACCCTTGCAATGGCAAGCCTTTGTTTCTGTCCACCTGAAAAGGCAGTCGCTCCCATCGTATTCAGTCCATTGGGCATTTGACGTACCACATCCAACATTGCCACCTGTTCCAGTACCGCTTCAATTTGATCAATCGTTGCCTGCGGTGCAAACAATCGCATGTTTTCCAGCACGGATAGATCGAACAAGTAATTTTCCTGTGCAACAAAACCAATCCCCTCTCGATATGCAGATGTTTCTATTATCGCTAAGGATTTGTCATCTATTGTAATACTGCCGCTGCCAGGCCGATCAAATTTCATCAAGAGATGCAGCAACGTGCTCTTTCCGGAGCCACTGGTGCCTACAATGGCAATATGTTTGCCACTGGGAATGTCAATCGTAACATCCTGCAAAACATCCTTTTCGTCATAGCCATATGATACATTGTCAAATCGTATGCCGCTGCCAATCACAACATTGCTTTGATCCACTATCACCACATTGGTCTTCTCTTCTAGGGAAGCCTCTTCATTCCCGGACATCTGCTGAACAGTTTGCACTTTATTGTCCGCGGGTGCTTCTTCAATATAAGGTTGAAGCCGCTCCAGCGATACCATTGACGTATTGAGCAGCGGTAACGCCCATGTGAGTGATGCAACGGCATTGCTCAAGATGCCATAGAGGCTGTTGAATGCCAATAGCGCACCCGCCGTGACAATCCCTTTGAAAACCATTTGAATACCGATGACAACAATGAGCACATTCATCAGTTCAATCATCATCTTCGGCAGCACTTCCATAACCTCACTTAAAAAATAGGCTTTACTGCTCGTTTTCATCAATTGTTCAGCTCGACTGCCAAATCTATCCTTCACATTTGCTTCTAGATTGTTCGCGATAATTTCTCGGTTGCCATGTATGCGTTCGCTAACCTGATGCATCAAATGCTCTTTTGCCAATTTATTCTGGGCAGTCAGCGTTTCAACCTGTTTTCTTACATGCATTGGTGACAGGACGCAAAGCGTCAGTCCCACGATTGCCAGCAGCGTCAGCGGCACAGAAATCGTGCCAAGCATACAAAGGCTGACAATAATGCCCAATAATGAGGCAACGATAACGGGCACGGCAATTTGCGTAATCTGCTCAATTGCATTAAGATCTTCCGAAAAATAAGTCATGACCTTGCCAAGTGTATCGCGGCGATCCAATTGCGTCAGTTTTTCAAAGAGCGCCATGCGAATCGCCATTGATATGCGCGCCATGACTTTTGCATATGCATGTGTTCTCATAAGCGCAATTAATTTAATACCAACTGTACTTGCCAAAAGCAAGCCAATCATCATATTGAGGTTAACTGCCTGTGTTGCTGACAGCGCTTGATCCAACAACCCCATAAAGCTGTATATAATACCGGCTTCAACCACTGTTTCAATTGCCATCACCAATATGATATTAATCATCTGCCGTCTATACGGCTTAAACAAAACACGAAGTTTATGCAAGCTCAGCACCCCTCTCATCTGTTTCAACTTTACCACATTTGACATTCCCATAACATTTTTTTTACAGTAACCGCATTTCCATTTAACGTAAAATGATTATCATGAGTACAACTGCTATATCATAATAAATTTGGAGGAACTCATGAAAACAAAATTAAAACGCTTGTTAACAGCATTCATGGCACTGACGCTTGTCGTTTCCAGCTTGGTCTTTGCCTCACAGATTTCATCACCTAGCGTAGCCTCTGCGGAAAGCAGCACTTGGCATGGTGATGCACCGAAGTACGTCTTCTTATTTATCGGCGACGGTATGACTTTCCCGCAGCTGACAGCAGCCAGCGATTATCTTGGCGCCGTTGAATTTGAAGGCAAAAAGGTAGAAAACGTGCCACTTGCATTTATGAATTTCTCAGTTGCCGGCAATGCAACAACATTTGATTCAACTTCATTCTGCCCGGATTCTGCTTCAACGGCAACCTCCATTTCTACTGGCTTTAAGACACTCAGCGGCGTCATCAACATGGATGAACAAAAGACGATTTCATACGAAACCATCGCTGAGAAGCTAAAAAAACAGTTTGGTTACAAAGTCGGCATTATTTCATCCGTTCCATTAAACCATGCAACACCGGCTGCATTCTATGCACATCAGCCTTCAAGAAACAATTATTATGAAATTGGCCTTGAAATGGTTGACAGTGGTTTTGATTATTTTGGCGGCGGCGGTCTGCTGGTCAGCACAGGTAAAAACGGCGACCAGAAAGAAGTGCTGGAAGTTGCAAAAGACAGCGGCTATAAAGTTTACAATGATACAAAAAGTATTTTGAGCCTCAGTAAAACCAATGATAAAGTCATTGCAATCAACCCTACATTAGTTGGCGGTGCATTGCCTTATGAACTCGACCGCAAAAGCGGCGACCTTTCACTGGCAGATTTTACACGCAAGGGCATTGATGTACTCAATAATGACAGAGGGTTCTTCATGATGGTTGAAGGCGGTAAAATTGACTGGGCATGCCATGCCAATGATGCCAAAGCATCGATTGATGATACAATTGCCTTTGACGATGCGGTTCAAGAAGCCATTGATTTCTACAATGAACACCCAGATGAAACACTGATTATTGTAACAGGCGACCATGAAACAGGTGGTATGACAATTGGCTATGCAGGTACCAAATACAGCACTTATCTCGATCAATTAGGTGCACAAACCATGTCCTATGAAGCATATGGTGAAAAAGTCGATACGTTCCGCGAACAAAACGCAAGCTTTGATACAGTACTGCTCGACATCCAAAATAATTTTGGTCTGGTTACAGAAGCCAATGCATCTGCAACCGCATATCCGAATATGGTCCTCAGCGATTTGGAACTCAGCAAATTAGAAACAGCTTATAAACTGAGCATGACCGATCCAGATGCACGCAACCTCTCAGAAGAAGACTACTTACTGTATGGTGGCTATGAACCGCTTTCAGTTACCATTACACACTTGCTCAACAATAAATCAGGTATTGGCTGGACTTCTTATTCACATACGGGGCTGCCTACAGCCGTTTATGCACAAGGCGTTGGCGCTTCATTATTTTCAGGTGCATACGACAATACAGATCTCTTTACAAAAATGGCGGCTTTAACGCATGTTAAATAAGCGCCCTCACTGAGAAGACGCTTTTATGAAATGACATCACGATGAAACAGCGTAAACAGCATCTTTTTATGGATATGGCAAAAGGAAGCATTTGACTTCCTTTTGCCTTTTCTTAGTGAAAAGACTTTTGCGATGAAACACTTCATCGTCACGATCAAAAGCCCTTTGTATTGCGTTGTTTACATTTTAAGTTTTCAATTTCAATGCTTATCATTTTAATATTCTACTGAAAGGAGTGCACATCATATGCTTCGTGCACAATATCGTATTGTCGTTCCAACTTTCATTGCACTAATCCTATGTATCCTGCTCTGGTTTTTGCCCTCACAGTACACACAAAAAATTTTTCCGAACACAGAGCGCGTTCCTGTAACCATCCTCTCTGTTAATAATACCAGTGTTCATCAAATCGGCCTTGTCAAACAGGGCGAACAGAGCTGCGACGTCAAAGTTTTGGGCGGTCGATACAAAGGCCAGACCGCACCTGCCGTCAATCTGATGCTCGGTTCATTGGAACAGGATAAATTGTACGTGCCGGGTGACAAGGCACTTGCCGTTATTGACTACACCGATGCCGGTATTCACTACATCAATCTCGTCGATCATTATCGTATAACCAAAACCATTATTCTCGTCGCTGCCTTTATCATACTGCTGATTGCATTTGCCGGTTGGACTGGTTTTAGAGCCATTATCTCATTCATGATGACGGTTCTCGTCATTTGGAAAATACTCGTCCCCGCCTTTCTCAACGGCTTTAACCCGATTATCATCGGTCTGGGCTGCACGCTTGCCCTAACGACCCTTATCATCTTGCTGGTATACGGCCTTGATTCGCGCTCGCTATCTGCCATTCTCGGCTCATCACTGGGTACGCTTTTAACAGCGTTTATCGCCATTTACCTCATTGGCACTTTTAACATTCACGGTGCCGTCATGCCCTATGCTGAAAGTCTTATGTATGCCGGCTACGCCTATTTGGACCTCACGCAAATATTTATCGCCAGTATTTTTGTTGCCAGTTCGGGGGCGATGATGGATGTCGCCGTCGATATTACGTCTGCTATGCATGAACTCATCACATCGGCACCTGATTTAAGCCGCAGCAAGCTGATCCGATCAGGATTCGCCATCGGTCGTGCGATCATGGGGACGATGACGACGACGCTTTTGTTGGCTTATTCCGGCGGCTTCATTTCTCTTTTGATGGTTTTTATGGCACAGGGCACACCCCTTATTAATATTCTAAACCTAAAATATATTTCCTCGGAAATACTTCATACCGTTATCGGCAGTATCGGCCTCGTCACCGTGGCACCTTTTACGGCGATCACCAGCGGCTTTCTATTGGCGCATCCTGATAAACATCCGGATAAACATTCAAGCAACCATTCTAATAATCCGTCTCCTGATAACAGCTCCGACGTACACCCGGTAATAACGTCGCATCGCCCCGCCACTGAACATTCAGAAATTTATTTGGAAAATGTTTTGGAAATTTCGGAAGAAGCACTTGGCGCCCTTGCAACACCAACCATCACCCGCTCTTACCATATTAAAAAGGGACGATTGCTTTAAGCCAATCGCCCTTTTTCAATAAACCATACTGCGCTTATAAACTCATATTAAGATCGTTTATTATTTTTTTGAGTCTTTGAGTCTTTGAGTCTTTGAGCGTTTGAGCGTTTTGTGAGCGTTTTGTGAGCGTTTTGTGAGCGTTTTGTGAGCGTCTTGTGAGCGTTTTGTGAGCGTCTTGTGAGCGTCTTGTGAGCGTTTTTGCGATCGGTTATGATTTAATGAGATCCGTTCAAACGTAATTTCAAAATTGCAGTGCCACCTGAACGATTATGGAAACTGCTGCCAGAACGACCCATGTTGTAAAACCCAGCATCAACGGTCTAATACCGTTTTTCACCAGTTTGCCTAGATGAGTATTAAGCCCTATGGCAGCCATCGCCATGACAATCATAAATTTGCCAATGACAGCCAATTCATGTGCTACAGGCGCCCATCCCTGCCATATCGGTTCAATCACCGTGTTGAGAAGCGCAGCAGCCAGAAACCCCAGAACAAACCAGGGGAATATTGATGCGAGGCGATAACTGCCGCTCTGCATTTCACTTTCAATGCCTTTGACACTGATTTTTTGCCCTGTAACATATTGTCTTGATTGACGAACAGCAAGTACCAACGTCACCGGTATAATCATCAGTGTCCGCGTCAATTTTACGATAACCGCTAAATCCCCGGCTGCATTGCTGTAAGTATAGCCCGCTGCGACTACAGAAGATGTATCATTTATGGCAGTTCCCGCCCAGAGTCCAAAGAAATGATCCGTCATTCCAAAAAAATGTCCAATTGCCGGAAAGGCAAATGCTGCAATAACATTAAAGAGAAAAATGGTTGAAATGGCACTGGCCACTTCGCTGTCATCTGCATCAATGACGGGTGCCGTAGCGGCAATGGCTGATCCACCGCATATAGCGGTTCCCACCCCAATAAGAATATTGGCATTGCGTTCAATTTTAAGCCATCGTCCTACTAGGTAGGCGGTTAAAAACGTTGCCGACAGCGTAAAGAGCATCAATACCAGTGTCTGCTTGCCAACTGTGAGTACATGAACGAGATTCATACTAAATCCAATAAGGATAATTGCGAGCTTGAGAAGCTTTTTTGAAGTATAGCTTATGCCTGCATCAAAGGATTTCGGACGCTGCCAAACAGCGATCACCATACCAATTAAAATGCCAAAAACCGGACTGCCCACAACCGGCGCCCATTTGCCAAGCTGCCATGCAACCACGGCAATTACAAATACCACTAGAATACCGGGCCCTCTCTTACTGATCATCTCCAAAACTTTCTGCCTCCTTTTAAATCATTACGATCAAACACGTCATCATCTTATGTCAATTATCTATTATTCCATTAACCGCTTAGCGCTAAATTTAATAAACATCACCTGTATACACTTTCATGTGTTATCCTGCCATATGATTATACGTCGCGTTTGTAGCAATGCATCCTTTATTTTGATATTATACTTTAATCCGTTCAATAAGTATAATATTATTGTCTTATCATTTTAATAAGTTTATACTTATTTTATACGGGAAGCGATTTAAATTTTAATTCTATTTTTAATAGCGGAGGTCTTTATGACGCGAAGGCATTTTCAAATTTTTGCAGCGGTTTGCGATACGATGAATATGACGTCGGCAGCAAAAGCACTTTTTATTTCTCAGTCAGCGGTTAGTCAAGCTATACAAGAACTCGAGAACCAATATGGCGTTCGATTTTTTGAAAGGCTTTCACGCAAACTCTATTTAACGGCTGCCGGAGAAAGTTTGCTCAGTTATGCGCGCCATGTCTTAAGGCTCTATGAGGACATTGAAGACGAAATGAAAGCCTATGAACAAAATGCCGCAATACGAATCGGTGCCAGCGTTACCATTGCAACCTGTGTTTTGCCGTCACTCATTGTCGCTTTCAAAAGTACATATCCCAATATCAAGCTCAGCATTACAGAAGACAATACGGCAAATGTTGAGTATTTGCTGTTAAACGATCAGTTGGATATTGGACTGATTGAAGGGGAAATCATGGCCGCCGATCTCATTGAAGTGCCCTTTATGTCAGATCAACTGATTTTTGTCAGCGCTCCCGAACATCCTTTTGCAAATAAAAGAGAATTGCCGCCTGAGCAATTGGCCGATGAAAATTTCATTTTGCGCGAAATCGGAAGCGGAACGCGGAAAAAGTTTGAAGATACCATGCTTGCAGCAAAGCAACAGTGGTCGACATCTTGGACCTGCAACAATGCCGATACCATAAAAAATGCCGTAGCACTCAATTTAGGTCTTACCGTCATCTCAGAGCGCGCGGTTTCAGACTTCATAGAAGCCGGAAAACTTGCTGCCTTTACCGTTCAAGGCATTCGTTTTGAGCGCACTTTTCGAATCGCTTATCACAAACACAAATATCTTACTAAATCCCTTAAATATTTTGAGGACTTTTGCCGCCACTTTCATCAAGATTCTGCGGTTTAAATGCATAAAACAATAAATTTTTCACAAGCAGACTTGACACCGACGACTATTCATTGTAAAATTTACATATTCCCATATGGGTATATGTAAATTCGTATTTGATTGTGAGGTATACTATGCAACAACCAACAAGCGTTTTTAAATTATTGTCAGATGAAACCCGACTCCGCATCTTAATGCTGCTGTATCGTGAACCGCTTTGCGTCTGCGAACTCGTTGGCATCCTCGATGTTCCCCAGCCACGCATTTCGAAGAATTTGGCAAAACTGCGAGATTTAGGGCTCGTCGAAGATGAAAGACGTGAGAAATTCGTATTTTATGCGCTGAGAAAAGAAAATCCATTACTAATGCAAGTCTTAGAAACGCTGGGAAAAGATATCGATCAATATGAAATGTTTAAAACGGACTATCAGCGGCTCGACATCAAAGAACAATACTTAAATCAATGCCAGATTATTGTACCAAATTATTAATCTGTCGAGAAAGGATTTAGAAGCATGTTTGTATTTCAATGGCTTAATGATGAAGTGCTCAAAATGAATTGGCTGTCCAATCTGATTGAGAAACTCGTAACAGGTGTGTTTGGACTGGATATACAATCGCGCCTTGGTGGCAGTGTTCATTTTTATCTCTATGATGTCATCAAAATTTTTATTCTTTTGTCTGTCCTTATTTTTGGCATTTCCTATATTCAAAGCTTTTTCCCGCCCGAGCGAACGCGGCAAATACTCGGTAGATTCAATGGGATTACTGCCAATATTCTCGGTGCATTGCTCGGAACGATAACACCTTTTTGTTCTTGTTCTTCAATCCCGCTGTTTATCGGCTTTACCAGTGCAGGCCTTCCAATAGGCGTTACTTTTTCATTTCTTATTTCGTCGCCGCTTGTCGATCTAGCCTCCGTCTTATTGCTGGCGAGTATTTTCAACTGGCGCATTGCACTTGCTTATGTTATCGTAGGGCTTGTGCTCGCTGTTATTGGTGGTACGATTATCAGTAAGGCAAAACTTGAAAAGTACGTGGAACCATTTGTCTTTAACAATAAACTCGTCGATTTGCCTGAGGAATCGCTCACAACTGCCGATCGCCTCAACTTTGCTAAACAGCAAGTTCTCGATATTATTAAAAAAGTATGGCTCTATATTTTAATCGGCGTCGGTATCGGTGCCGCTATTCACAACTGGATACCAGCCAACGTCATCTCCGCCGTTTTAGGACAGGACAAATGGTATTCTGTACCGCTTGCAACGATTGTCGGCGTTCCAATGTATGCCGATATTTTCGGTACATTGCCAATTGCAGAAGCACTTGTGCTGAAAGGCGTAGGCATCGGCACCGCACTTGCATTTATGATGGCCGTCACGGCGCTTTCACTGCCATCAATGATCTTGCTTAAAAATGTTGTTAAGACGAAGCTGCTGGTTATCTTTGCCGGCATTGTCACAGTAGGTATTCTCATTATCGGCTTTGCCTTTAATGCATTTGGCTATCTATTAATCACTTAAAACAAACTTTTATTAAAATGAGGACATTGCATCATGCAAATTTCCTTAGCATATCAACTTTTGAAAATTATTATAGGAGGCTATTATGGTTATTAAAGTATTGGGTTCAGGCTGTGCCAATTGTAAAAAACTCGAAGCAAATGTTAAAACAGCAATCAGTGCTATGGGCATTGATGCAACTGTTGAAAAAGTCGAAGATTTCAAAGCGATTATGGCTTATGGCGTTATGCAAACACCTGCACTGGTCGTCGATGAAGTCGTTAAGTTCTACGGCCGCGTCCCCTCTGCGAAAGAACTCGAAAAGTATCTCTAATCGCGTCAACCAATTGTGAAGCGTTCACAGAGTGCAGCAAACAACAGGAACTTTATGTTTTTAAGAAGCCGGTACACTGTCATGATTTGACATGCGTCGGCTTTTTTCATTGGCTATATACTATCAGCTTTATATTATTAGCTTCACGGTATTGGCTTCGTAGCATTGACTTCATGACATTGACTTTGAAGCATTGACTTTGCGGCATTAGCATCGTAGCATTCTGTATTATCACTAACAAGCAAAACGCATCGCCAAATGGCGATGCGCTCTTCCTTAGTCATCTTAATAATACTATGTTTCTATAATCCCATCTTCCCTGCAGCCTTTTTTAAGCTGTCTCGAAAATCCGGGTGTGCAATATTGATAATTTTTTCTGCGCGTTCCTTCGTCGATAATCCCTTGAGATTCACGCAGCCATATTCTGTCACCACATACTGTACTGCATTTCTCGGCGTTGTCACCACGGCACCGGATGTCAGTACCGGATTAATTCTGGAATGCAATGTGCCAGTCTTATCTTTAAAGGTCGCCGGCAGACAGATAAACGTTTTGCCGCCTTCCGACAGATAGGCACCTTCTACAAAGTCGAGCTGACCGCCTGCACCGGTAAACTGTTTGTATCCCATGGATTCAGAGCATACCTGCCCCGTCAAATCAATTTCCAGCGCGCCGTTGATCGAAATAAAATGCTTGATTTTTGAAGTGACCAGTACATTGTTGACATAGTCTACCGGATATGCCGCCAGCATGGGATTGTCATGCATAAAGGCATAGAGCTTTTGAGAGCCTGCCGCAAAGGTAAACACAATTTTGCCATTGTCCAGCTCTTTGTATTTGCCGGTGATTTTTCCCGCTTCTGCCAAGTCGACAAATGCATCGGCCAACATCTCGCTGTGAACACTTAAATCCTTTAGATCGGATTTTGCAATGAGCTTGCCAAGCGCATTGGGAAGTCCGCCAATACCAAGCTGCAGGCAGGCACCATCCTCAATTTCCGGCATGACATAGCTTGCAATCTTTAAATCCGTCTCGCTCGGCACCGCACTCGGCAGTTCGAAAATCGCATTGTTTTCGCCTTCGACAATATAGTGAACGTCATCGATGTGAACCGCATGATCATAGCCACCGTAAACCCTTGGGAGGTTGCTGTTGACTTCAATGATCACCGTCTTCGCTTTTTCGATGGCTGCCTTAAAATGTGAAAAAGTTACGCCAAAATTGAAATAGCCGTTTTCATCCATTGGCGTCGCCTGTACCATCACCACATCCGTCGTCAAATTCTCCCTGAGATAGACGGGAACCTCAGAATATTTAATCGGAATATGATAGGCTTTTCCCTCTTTTGCCAGCATTCTTTCAAGTCCGCCAAAATGATAGGAATACCAAGTTGCCGCTTCGCTTTCAAGTGTTTTCAGCATTTGCATCAGCACGCCGCCGCGCAGTTTAATAGCCTTTAACGATGTCATTCTCTTCGCCAAGGCGACGTCCAGCGTCAAGGGCAGATTGGCGAAAAAACCGAATTCGATCCAGTCGCCCGATTTGACACATGCCACCGCCTCATCCGCTGTCACACATTTTGCCGCATATTGCTTTAATAGCGCATCATTTACCATCATTAATAACCTCCCAATACTTTGCCGGGAAGTCCGGTGTATTCAATACCCCATGGAAAATAGTCGGGAATCTGGAAAGGCCTTCTTTGTGCACGCGTTCAATGCCCTTCGCCGTATCTTTGAAATAGGCACTTGGGATGGCGACAATGAGTTCATCATCCTGTGTGCTGGCGAATATCCGCTCACCGCCACTTGGAATGACGATCAGTGGTTCGTTGTATTTCAGCGCCTTGACGATGTAAGAGGCGCAGGCGGCACGGCCGAAGGTCGTGCTTTTCACGCCGTCGCCATAATAATAGTTAATTCCCTGTGCAATACGTGCGATTTGTGCTGAATTGCCATAGACGAGGACGAGCTCCGGTTCAAAGGCGACTTTTTCAAGCGCCCCCATTAGGAGAAAAGCTGGCGGTGTTTCAAAAAAACTATTGCCCTGTTCTATTTTGCGTGCAATTGCCATATCGTTGGCATAACCGGGATAAACGATTCCACCTTCGTTAAAATAATTGGATTCCTTAAACCCCAGATACGCATAGGATGCCGGGCAGCCGTGATCTGCTTCTTCAAACAAAAGCGTCCAGCCATACCGCCGCGCCGCTGCAACCCCCTGACAAAGCGCTAGCTTACGTTCAAGCTTCACGCTGGGCTGAATGTACTTGTCGGTAATTGCAGCTTTATCAATCGGCCGCATCACTGCCACCGGCATGGTTAAAGGCTTGATATACTTTGCCAGTGCATCCAGTAACAATTTTGAATCACTCATTTCAAACCTCCAGTTTAATCAATGCGTCAATAGCGACCGCACCTTCACCTTCATCATAGACAAAGACCGGGTTAATATCCATCTCCTGAATATCAGGACGTGCCATGCACAAATCACTGACCCTTACGATGATCTCTGCCAGCGCATTGATATCCTTTCTCGTGATGTCGCGGTACCCATATAACATTTTTTTGCTTTTAAGGGAATCAATCATCTTTAACGCATTGCGCTTGTCTATTGGGATAAGCTGCATAACGGAATCCTTCAAGATTTCCACCATGGTGCCGCCCATGCCCAAAACAACTGCCGTGCCAAGCAACGGATCTTTTTTAATGCCTACAATCATCTCCGTTCCCTTTGGCAGCATTGATGAGACGATAACGCCCTCAAAGGCTGATGTCAGGCCATTTGCCTCCACATTATCCAGAATGGTGGTATAGGCGCTAAGCAGTGACGCCTCGTCTGTGACATTCAGGATGACACCGCCAATATCGGATTTGTGCAGAATGGAACGCGACAGCACCTTGACAGCCACCGGATAGTGAAGTGTTCCAGCCAGCTCTTTTAAAGCGGCAGTATCATGTGCAACCGCTGGCGAATCCGTCATGATTCCCGCCGAGGACACCATGTGCTTTGAATCCCATTCGTTCAAAAAGCCATTGGTTCCCTTGTACATTTCATAGACGGATGCTGCCAAAGCAGCGCCGCCCGTCTCTGATACCTGCATAACTTCCCGCTTTAGTGCCGTATAACGCCAAAGCAGCGAAGTACCATAGATGCAGCGATCCGAATCCTCAAAGAGCGGTATTTGCTTATCATAAAACCACGACTTGATTTCAGGTGTCGCCGCAAGCCATGTGACCAAAATCGGCTTTTGCGTCACACCGTTTAAATCTTCAATCGCCTTCAGGAGATTGTCCTTTAAATGCTCCAGCAGGCCAATGAAAATCACGACGGCATCGACGCTGTCATCAGCGGCAACCGCTTCAATGCAATGGTAGAACTTTTCATAGGCAGTAAGTACCTGCGCTGTCAAATCAACTGGATTATGCGGTGAACCAAATACGGGGATGTTTGCACTGAGTTCTCTTTCCGTTTCATCCGATAATTTAGGCAGTGTCATTTGATATTTATCACAGGCATCTGCCATGACCACGCCGGCGCCGCCGGAGATGGACACGACGCCGATGCGATTGCCGCCAGCGCGTTTGCCATTTGAAAATACTTTCATGGCATCAAAGAGATCATCAGTGGTTTCAACGCGTAAGATGCCAGATTGCTGCATAAAACTGTCTACAATGGCGTCTGAAGAAGCCAGTGCTCCAGTGTGTGACGATGCCGCTTTACTGCCGGCCTCAGACTTTCCAACCTTCATCGCGACAATTGGCTTATCGCGTTCAATTGCTTTTTGGGCTGCAGCCTTTAACAGTGGTGCGTCCTTAACACCTTCCATATAGACGCAGATGGCATCTGTTTTATCGTCATCGACTGCATAGTCGATAAAGTGCGATGTGGTCACAATCGATTCATTTCCCCCGCTGATCAGATAGGAGAAACCAATGCCGAGATCAACGGCCATGGCGTAGAGCATGCCGCTCATGGCACCGCTCTGTGAAATAAGGCAAATATTACCCTGTTGCAAATTGCCTCGGCTTAAAGCACCTGTAAACGTCGCGGTCACTTTTTTGTCAAAATTCACAAAGCCCTGGCAATTCGGTCCCATGACGAGCATGTCATTGGCATTGGCATAGTTGATCAGCGCCGCTTCAAGTTTTTTGCCATCATCACCCGACTCGGAAAATCCCGATGTTATAATCATAACAGCTTGGATTCCCCGAGCCTTGGCATCCTGCATTGCCTGCAGGATGCTGTCGGGTTTCGTGATGATGATTAAAAGATCAGCTTTTTGGGGAATGCTGCTGATGTCCCTGTAACATGGCAGTCCCTGTATGGTTTCATATTTGGGATTAATAGGGTATATTGCACCTTGATACCCATATGCTTTTAAAAACTTAATCGGTCTGCCGCCAATGCTTTCCGGACGACTCGACGCACCTAAAATCGCAATACTGTTTGGTGCCATCAACGCCTTCATCAAGTTTTGATTATTCATTGCCGGCTCCTTCGATTTCATTCCATACAATGCGCATACGTTCTTCTGATGATTTCGTCTTAAATTCATCAAACCATTCCATCACCTGCATGACGGTGCCAAAGGTATATTTCGGCGATACAATCACTTCTCTGCGAATGTTCTCGACTTCCTCATACAGACCATACTTGATGGCATTGTCATCAAAGATTTGAATGGCGTCATCTAAATTGTCCACATCGACGCCGATGTGCTGAAGGCTCTCACCAAATTTCTCAAGGTGTTTTGCCACAAAGCTCTCAGGCGAAGTTGGCTCTAAAAGTCCTAAAATAATATCGCCTTCAATCATATACATATCACAGACATACTGTTTTGGCTCGCTTCTCACAGTCATCAGGAAATTGCCACCATAGACATTTTGTATTCTCGCACCGACTGTGACGCGATCATGCACCGCAAAAGTCATGTGATCCAGTTTTTTTATCATGTGTTGTTTCTCCTTTAAATTTAATTCATCATCGTCGGTAACCACAGTACAATTTGAGGAAACACGATCATTAATAAAATACCAAGCATTGCCATCGCCAATAGCGGCATTGCCCCTTTGAAGACCTTAGAAAGCGGAATACCACTGGTACCGCTGGCAATAAAGCAGTTTAGACCGACAGGCGGTGTAATAAGACCGACTTCCAATAGCATCACCAGTACAACACCAAACCAGATAGGATCATAGCCCATTTCAATCATGAGCGGCAGTACCAGCGGCAATGTCAACAGCATTGTCCCCATTGACGGCAAAAACATGCCGAGGAACAGATAGACGATGACAATGAGCAGCATTATTACGCCATTGGATACTTCAAGTCCGCTGATCGCTGTAATCGCAGCTTGCGTCAACCCCGTCAGCGTCAAATAGTATGTGAAAATCTGAGCGCCAATGATGATGGTAAACATCATTGCCGTCGTCTTCAGTGTGTTTTTTAACGATTTAATAACGTCTTTAAGTGTAATTGATTTTGTCAAAATACCGAGCAGTAGGGTTACAATGGCGCCAAATGCCGCTGTCTCAGTAGGTGTTGTAATGCCTGAGTAAAGAAAAATCAAAATCATCAAGGCTATAATCACCATTGGCCATATATCCAATAGTGCCTTAAAACGCTCAGACCAGCTGTAAGGTTCAACAGGCGGCGCATTTTTCGGCCAAATTCTAACGATCAGCCATACACCGAGTGCATAGAGCAAAGCCATCATAATCCCCGGTATGATCCCGGCAATAAGAACCTTACCAATCGAAACATTGGCTTGTGAACCGTAGACGACGAGTAAGATGCTCGGCGGAATAATCGCTGCCAGTGTACCGGCAATCGCCACTGTCCCGGCACTTAATTCATCACTATAATTGCATTTCTTCATTTCCGGGATGGCAATCGCGCCAAATGTTGCGGTAGATGCAGAACTTGACCCCGAGCATGCGCCAAATGCTGCGCCACCGATGATGGTGGCAATACCGAGACCGCCGCGAAGATGACCAATCCATTTATAGGCTGCTACATACGATTTTTTTGCCAGCCCTGTCACATCGAGAAACTCAGCCATCAAAACAAAGAGCGGTATTGTAACCAATGTATAGCTTGCAACGCTTCTAAACGGTGTCGTCATCAGTATATTAACAGCCAGATCAAAGCCTTGGACATAAGTTAATCCAATGATACCTGCGGCGCCGAGGCAAAATCCAATCGGCATACCAAGGAACAGAAAAACAAGTAATAAAATCAATCCAATGATCACGATTGCCCTCCTTTGATGCGTTTTATACCTTCAACGAGTTCAAAGAGTATTCTCACTGAGGTCATCAGCAGCCCCAATCCCATTAAGAAATATGCAGGCGCCAGCGGATAGCCCAGTGACCCCCTTGACGTGCTGTTAACTTCAATACACCATAGCGCCTGTGCCAAGGCTTGCTTTGTCAGCAACATGGCATAAAAGAGCATGAAGAGCTGCATGATGATATCGGTTATTTTCAACATGCGTTCGGGAATATAATGGATAAACAAATCCACCCGAACATGCGCCTTATGCTTTTGCGCATAGCTGATTGAGAGAAAAACAAGGCAAACCATCAAATATTCTTCTGTAATTTCCAAAGTTCCCGGCAGAGGATGATTAAAAACATACCGACCTACCGCATCAGAAAACACCCAAATCATCATGATGAAAAGAATGGCGCTGCTGATCTTAATAATAATGTCATCGACTTTTTCAAAAATGCTTTTCATGACACGCTCCTTAAGGCTCAATATGATCTCTTAAACTTTGCAGCACTTGTGCACCGGGAAGCCCTTTGCCATCCATATCACTGATCCAGTCCGCTTCGACATTGGCTTGAGCCAGTATCCATTTTTTCTGTTCATCCTGTGACAGTTCATGTACCTCAAGCCCGCCGTTTTTAAACGCTTCAAGCGCTTCCTGCTCTAGTGAATCCATGGTTTCACCAAGCTGCGTCAAAGCCTCAGTGCTCGCCTGATTCATAGCCTCCTGAACATTTTGCGGTAATGTTTGCCAAACGTCTTCATTGATAACATAACCAAAGACACCGCCGGAAACGTTGACACCTGTCGTTACATATTTTGATGCTTCATTGATCTTATTTGAATCAGCCGCAATACACGAGATTAGCGTTCCGTCTACAGTGCCGCGCGCCATGGCTTCATAGAGCTCCGTCACCGGTATTTGCACCGGAATGGCACCAAGCGATGCGATAATCTTGTCCATGACCCCGCCGCTGCTTCTAATTTTTAACCCCTTGATTTCATCAAGCGAAGTAACGAGTTTCTTATTCGTTAATAGCTGAAACGTCTGATTGGCAAAAGGAAGAATCGGTCTAATGTCATTGCTTAAAAAATCATTTTCAAGAACCGGCGATGATGTTGCTACTGCCCAAACGGCTGGATTGCCTGTACTGCAGTTTGACCATGTTCCCGAGATAGCACCGGCACCTGTAATCAGCGGCATCCTGCTGCTGAAATATGGAAACGGCACATAACCGATATCCGCAATCCCCTTGCTCATGATGTCGAGCATGTCGGCACTGCTGCCCATTTGCTGTGAAGGATAAATATCAAATTGAACCTGATTGTCCGTAAGTTCTGATACACGTGCCGTCCATACCATTAAACTGTTGGCCGGTACATAGTGTGTCGATGGATAAATATCTGCCACTTTTAGTTTAATTGTTTCTGGTGCCGGTTCAGATGTCGCCGCCGCTGAAGCACTGGCCGATTCTTGCTGTGAGCCTGTCGAGGTAGTCTCTTGAGTCTTGCTTCCACCACATGCAGTCAAAGATACGGTTAGACAAATCATTAAAACAATGCCCCAAAATCGCTTATAACCATTAACCCTCTTGTTCATTTAGAACCTCCTTTAATTTCGTTGCTTATATATAAAGCAAAACCTGTGCCATCTTTCCTTGATCCCCCATAATCATTGAAAAATCAGCATTTCATTATTTGTTAGCGAAAAAAATTTGCAATATTTCTATTGCAAATTTAAATTTGAATTTCAAAATGAAATTACCGAGATGAAATTTGATTAGTTAATTTCTTTAAGTTTGCGCCATAGTGTCGTCTTTGAAATATTGAGGATGTTGGCCATTTCGTCTTTATCGCCACCAAGATGCTCATAAAGAAGCTGTATGATCTGATTCTCCATTTCATTCATCGACGCAAGATTGATTTGTATCACCTTATCGTCAAGTCGCTTATAGCGCCTGTCATCAGAATCACCGTCGTGAACACATTCGCTGAAAAGTGCCTTTGCCGTTACTGCATCGAGTGAATCGCGCATCGCCATCAGTCTTTCCCCAAAAGCCTGAAGCTCTCGCACGTTTCCCGGCCAGTCATAGCGAATCATCAACGGCTCTAAAAAAGCAAGCTCATCTGTGTTGACATAGCCTTTGTGATTTAAAAAATACTTAAAAATACACCAGATATCATCTTTCCGCTGACGAAGCGGCGGCACACTCAATTTCAAAATGTTAATACGATAATAGAGATCCTCTCTAAACTTGCCATCGACGACGAGGTTAAAGAGATTTTTATTCGTCGCACAAATAATACGCACATCAATCGGAATGACGCGATCACCGCCTAACCGGATAACTTCCCGCTCCTGCAGCACGCGTAAGAACCGCGACTGAAGCTGAATGCTCATTTCGCCAATTTCATCTAAAAAAATCGTGCCCTTGTGTGCCAATTCAAATATACCGAGCTTGCCGCCTTTTCGAGCACCGGTAAAAGCCCCTTCTTCATAGCCAAAGAGCTCACTCTCCAAGAGATTTTCAGGCAGAGAGGCACAGTTGATGGCAACGAAAGGACCTGCAGCACATGTACTTTCACGATGAATACTCTGGGCAAACAACTCTTTCCCCGTACCGCTTTCGCCATAGATTAGGATATTGGATTTTGATTTGGCATAGAGCTTTGCCTTTTGAATGAGTTCCAGCATTTCAGTATTTTGTGTGATTATATCATCAAAGTGTGTTTTGGATACAAACCCCTTTTTCACATAATCATGACGCAGTTTTGCATCCAAGTCATGTATATTCGACGCTTTTTGTAAATTGATCAATACGCAATCTGTCTGATCCTCTTCATCAATCGGAAATCGGTTAACGATGATACGACTTCGATTGACGTCGATAAGCTCGCCACTGATCGCCGTCTTGTCATACACCTTTCGGATATCTGGCGCCACGAGCATTGCATCCGTCATATCTTTGCCAATAACAGCATCACTATCAACATTAAAAATTTCAGACATGATTTCATTGAAAACCGTTATTTTGCCTTCACCTGTCACCAGCATATAGCCTTCTTTGGCATTGTCGTAGATCGCCTTCATCCACTTATTTTTCTCTGTCTCGCGGCGTCTGATTTCCACCGTTGCCTTCGCGCGGTTAATAGCTGAAATGAAATCCTCACGACTCGTTTCAAGCAATACACTGTTAATGCCCGATTTAAAGGCATTTCGAAAGACACAGGATCCAGTGCCAATGACGACATCATATCCTTTTCTAGCAATCTCATGCGTCTTGCCTTCAATTTCATGAATTTCATTAAACGTAAAGTAATCAAACTCAATGTCCAGCAATCGCTTAATCAATTCAAAATCATAAAACTGTTTATTGCGCTGATAATCCACAAAAGCAATCTTTTCCCCAAGTTCATGTGCTTTGTGAACGGCATTGATTAGGTCAAAATTTGAATTTTCCATGACGACAACGGGAATTTCAACAGATTCTCGGATCAGTTCCCCCGTGTAACCTCTTGCGATAATGACTTCGACATCCGCTTCTTCTATGAGCGCTTTTGCTGCCCTTATACCATCATATAAATTACCGAGTTTGAAATAGATGGTTTCACCTATAGATTCTGCAATGGTTTTAAAATATTCCTCATATTTGATATAATGCCAGACAACCCCAATTTTAGCCATTTGCCTACCTCCCATTACGCTAATTAACCCTAGCGTAACATTAAAACCACATCTTCACAATGTCCTTGTACAAATATACATACATTCAAACCTAGATTTTCTCACGTTTTCAAAGCAAAAAATATTTTTTGATGTCAATTTATGTCAAAAAAAAGCAACCCGCCAAAGACTGTATCATTCAATGGCGAATTGCGTTAATTTTTTGATTATAATCTCGCGTTGCTGCTTATTCTGCAGGAATCCACGAATTTACAAGTTCTTCATGGTCAGCCATCCAAACTCTTGCAACATCGACAGGATCATCATCACTGTCTGCAATGGCGCCCATTAAGTCACCGAGCTGTTGACCATCCATGTAGAAATTCGTTAAGAATGCCGCAACATCCGGCATGTCGTCGCTAAAACCTTTTCTTGTAATGGTATGAATGTTTTCCGAACCGCCGTAGACACCTTGTGGATCTTCTAAGAATTTAAGATCCCAACGTGCGAATTTCCAATGTGGCGCCCAGCCTGTTACTGCAATTGCCTCATTATCTTCAATTGCCGCACCCAGAGCCGCCGTCATCGCCGGACCACTGCCTGGTATCAATTCGTAATCCAAACCGTAAGCTTCAATAGCAGCATCTGTCGCCTTCATAATACCCGCGCCTGAATCAATCCCAATGAGTTCATGATTAAAATCATCTGCAACATCATTAAGTTCCTCAATGCTGTTAATCGCAACGTAAGATGGTACGACTAAGCCAATTTTGGCATCTTCAAAGTTATTGCCTAAATCATCTAAATCATCGCCGTACTCATCCATGTAACTAGCATGGGTCGTCGGGAGCCATGCATCCATAAATGCATCTTGGTCACCATTGGCCAATGAGGTAAAGATCGGCGCAACATCGGCCATGGTTATTTCCACGGTGTATCCCATTTTGTCTTCGAGAATGGCTTTCGCCAGATTAGTCATTGCAACACCTTCAGACCAGTTAACATAAACGAGTTTAACCGTTCCCTTCTCAGCATCAGATGTCTGATCTGCGGACTGATCATCTGTTGATGTCGCCTCGGATTCACTGCCACTTGTACTACCACTGGTTTCTGGTGCGGTCTCTGAACATCCAGCCAGCATCATCAAACTCAATAAGAGTGTTAATATCAATGCTACCCATTTCATATTTCCTTTTCTCATGTTACCTCCTTATTAAATACGTTAGTTGATCTATGGTAAGTGATTTACCGATAATTTTATGAAGCTTGTGACTAAACGCGCATGCCAGCTAGCCTCATCGAGTTCTTTGCATCATTCGTTCCTTTTCTATGACGTTTTCTTGGCATTCGTTCGCGTTCCAACAGCCTGTGTAATGCGGTCGAGTACAATAGCGAGAATAACGACGGCAATACCGCCTTCAAACCCATCACCAATCTGCATCTGTGTGACGCCGCTTAAAACAACTTCCCCAAGCCCTCTGGCACCAATCATAGCCGATATAACGACCATTGACAGTGAGAGCATAATGGTTTGATTGACACCGGCAAGTATCGTCGGCATCGCTAGTGGTATCTGTACTTTTAAAAGCATCTGACCTGAAGTCGAACCAAACGAGGTTGCCGCTTCCACAACATCTTCCGGTACCTGACGGATACCCAAGTTGGTCAGGCGCACTACCGGCGGCATTGCAAAAATAATCGTCGCAATAGCGCCTGGCATTTTACCAAGACCAAAGAAAATAACAGAGGGAATCAGATAGACAAATGCCGGCATCGTCTGCATAAAATCGAGTATCGGTTTGACAATGCGTTCTGTCATATCATTTTTCGCCATCCAAATGCCAAGTGGAATACCGATTACCAGCGCCAGAAATGTTGCACTGAACACCAAAGACAGCGTATCAATCATTTCAGACCAGAGATCGATCGAATAGATAATATAAAGGCCGACGGCAGACAGGATTCCTAGTTTCTTTCCCGATAAACGCCATGCCAGTACGGCGACTAAAATAATCAACAGCCACCAAGGTATAAAATGCAGAAAATCTTCGATGTGATCAATAATAGCTAAAACACCTTTTTTCATGCCCTTAAAAAAAGGATCAAAATTATCTTTTAACAAATCAATAAATGCTTCAAAATATTCACCTAATGGCAGTCTAATCATTGCTTTCAGCCTCCTCTCCTAAGATACCGGCAAGTACTGATACCCTGACGATAATGCCCAAGAGTCTATTGGATTCATTGATAACGGCAATCGGATATTTTGTCTTAATTGCCGTCGGCATCAGGTCGAGCAGTGGTGTATCGCCATCAGTGGTTTCAATCTCTTTATTTATAATCGCCTGCAAGGATGTCTCACCGCGTTTCAATGCGTCAATTGCATCATCAATGGTAACGATCCCCTGAAGAATTCGCGCCTTATCAACAACAAAAATACTGGAAATCCCTACTTCCTCCATTTTTCGCATGGCAACGCGAATCCCATCTTTAAGGGTAACAATACCGTCTGGTTTTTTCATAACAGCAGAAGCCGTCAGTACTTTTGCACGGTTGACATCTTTAATGAATGCGCGTACATAATCATCAGCCGGATGATCGAGAATTTCTTCAGGTGTGCCAATCTGTACGACAACACCCTCTTTCATAATCGCAATGCGATCACCTATCTTAAGCGCCTCATCTAAGTCATGTGTAATAAAAATAATCGTTTTTTTCATACGCTCTTGAAGTGCGATCAATTCATCCTGCATTTCAGTTCGTATAAGCGGATCTAATGCACTGAACGCTTCATCCATCAATAAAATATCTGCTTCTGTCGCCAATGCTCTGGCAAGGCCTACACGCTGCTGCATACCGCCGCTGAGCTCACTTGGAAATGATTCTTCATAGCCGCTTAGGCCAACCATTTCCAGTGCTTCATATGCCTTTTTAATACGTTCTGTCGGCGGTACCTTCTGTACTTCAAGGCCGTAAGCGACATTTTCTGCAACCGTCCGATGCGGAAAAAGTGCAAAGTGCTGGAATACCATTGCAATTTTTTTACGCCTTACTTGCAGCAAGACTTCATCCGAGCAGCCCACAATATTTTGATCATCAATGTAAATTTCACCTGCTGTCGGTTCAATCAGCCTGTTTAGACATCTAATAAGCGTTGATTTTCCACTGCCTGACAATCCCATAACGACAAAGATCTCACCTTCTTCAACATCAAAATTGGCGTCGTTTATGCCTATGCCATTACCTGTTTTTTTAAGAAGTTCCTCTTTGGATATGCCCTGTTTAACTAACGGAAGCGCTTTTTGAGGTCTTGGTCCATAAATTTTATAGAGCGACTTTACTGTAACTTTCGCCATAAATACCTCCTTTATTTAAGTAAATTTCATTATTTCTATATTTTTCATATCGCTACTCCTGTGAAGACAAAGAATACTTTATGACACGCAAAAATATTCGCGTCACCCATTTGACGTGAATGATAGTCAGTTCTGTTTTTCGTTTTAAAACACTGCCATATTATAAAGCCTTTGATTAACAATTAACTTTTGTGTTGCTCAAGTTCTTTTTTCAAATAAAAAAGACACCCCAACTCTATTTTTCAATAGAGTTAGAGTGTCTAAGTTTCGCCGTAAATGACTCACATTATACCACCATATGATAGTATAGCACATTCCCATCTGAGCCTGTGCAGACCCCAGTTCTAAAACCTTATTTTTTCAGTCATATTTTCGTCAATACAACACCTATTGTGTGGTTAATGGCATTAACGCTCAATGTCGCCTCACACAGATCTATTCACGAGAACATATCCCTGCTCGACGCCAAAACTACTCATATTCCTTACTTCAACATTTAATTGTTCGGGTTATTATACCATGTTTTTTATACTTATGTCAATTTTCGCTCACGGAATGCGTGTACAGTCGCCTCTACAGTCCCTTGTGCAGTCTTTTGTGCAGTCTTTTGTGCAGTCTTTTGTGCAGTCTTTTGTGCAGTCTTTTGTGCAGTCTTTTGTGCAGCCATATAAGCGTTGATCTTTTATCCGATTATGATTCAATTTTAGCAATTTTTTTAGCCAACGCTTTTTTATACTCAATATTGCCTTGGCGCCAAATCATGACTCGCTGTGCCTGAGGTGAACCGGCACCGTGCAGTGATTCCGTACGATAACCCACCGCTGCTGTTCCGAGTGTCAGATTTTCAACCAATCTCAGTATTTTCATGCGATCCATTGTCGGAACGCTGGCAACGCCTTTAAAGTATTTTTTGCAGATGTCCCCAATCTCCGGCGCATTAAAATCTTTTTCAGACGGCATGGTAACCATGAGTCCGCCTGCAATATCTTCTGCAAGACGTGTGATCTCATAAGGAAAACGGGTAACATTTTGCTTGCAGACATTCGCCAGCAGCAAATCAATCTGATAATTGCCGGATGCCGTAGGATATCCCTCTGAAGAACAGGCAATACCGCTGCAATACAAGGTTTCATTTAAATGAATCATTTCAATGAGCTTGTCTTTAATATGTGACGCCTTTGGTACACCATTATACTCTGCCGCAACAGCAGCCGCACCAATCAGGACATCGCCTACACCTACTTTACAGCCGCCGTAGCTCTGTCTGTGATAGCCGGCAAATCTTTCAACCAGCATCCCGGCAAAATCGGTTTCACCATTTAAAAATATGCGATCATTTGGTACAAATACATTGTTAAAGACAACGAGTGCTTCTTGGCCGCCAAATTCACTGTTCCCGAGATCAAGCGAAGCATTTTCTTCGAGTTTTCGCGTATCGCAAGACTGCCTGCCATAAATCATAAAAACGCCTTCTGCATCTGTTGGCACGGCAAAAGAAATGGCATAGTCCTTGTCTTCTGGTCCCATGGCAATCGTCGGCATAATTAAATGTTCATGTGAGTTGATACAACCTGTTTGATGTGCTTTTGCGCCGCGTACGACAATGCCATCAGGACGCCTTTCCACAACGTGCATAAACAAATCCGGATCTTCTTGTTTACTAGGGGCTAAACTTCTGTCACCTTTAGGGTCTGTCATTGCGCCATCAACTGTCCAGTCGTTCGCCTGTACCATTTCCATATAAGCTTTAAATTGTGCGTGATATTTTGTACCGTATTTTTCATCGACCTCGAATGTTGTGCTGTAGATGGCATTAAACGCATCCATGCCGACACATCGCTGAAAACAAGCACCTGTCTTTTGTCCTAAAAGGCGTTGCATTTTCACTTTTTTTACGAGGTCTTCTGTACTTTGATGAATATGGCAGAAACGGTTGATTTTTTCACCGGTTAAATGCGATGTCACGGTCATTAAATCCTCGTATTCCGGGTTATTTGCCAATTCATAAGTCATTGCCACCGAGTTGATCGACGGTCTGATAATCGGATGGTCAACTGGGTTCTCAACCAATTCTCCGAACATATAAACTTTTGTGTTGAGCTTTCTCAAACTTTCAATGTAATCTGCCTTCGTTTTAATTGCCATAACGGCCTCCTTATCCTTATCCTGTGAACACTTAAATCTTTTCTGCTGTCTTATTAACCTTAATGCAATTCGCGTGCCAAAACTTTCAAATGTGACCAGCCCTTCAAATGAGTCCGTTCAAGCGATCTTTCAAAATTATAAAAGATCAAACACCATTGCATTTATGCAACAATATTTGATCTTTCATTAAGTCATATTAACATTTGCTTTCTAATAACGCCAACACAAGTCGTGATGCGAATAAGAAACAACGGTGCATTATTGCACCGAATTGTTCTCGACAGCATTACCGATTGGTTTCAGACTCTTTGCTGTTTTTTTCTGACGCTCGATATTTTTGTATACGCTGACGCTTCCGGACAAACGTCGACGCATCAATGCCCAGTGCTTTTGCAGCCCCTCTGACATTGCCGTATTTTTCAAAGGCCTTTGTCAGCAGTGCTTCTTCTACACCGATAACCGCTTCATCAAGCGGTACGATATCCGTTAAATAGCGCATGACGTTTTCGCGATTTGCCGTGACAATTTTATTGGGCAGATCATCACAGGCAATTACATCATCCTGACTCATGGCGACAACGCGCTCAACGACATTTTTCAGCTCTCGAATGTTGCCAGGCCAATAATAATCATGCATCGCATCCAATGCATCACGTCCAAACCGTTTTTGCCAATGGTATTTCATGTTGATTCCATCTAGGAAATAGCGAATCAGTGCGAGAATATCCTCCGGACGCTCCCTAAGTGGCGGAACGAGAATCGGAATCACATTTAGACGATAATATAAATCTTCGCGAAAGGCGTGTGATTGTACCATATGTTCAAGATTGCGATGCGTTGCGGCTACAACGCGAATGTCTGTCTTTTTAGGACTGATGCCGCCAACGCGCGTGAATTCGCCTTCCTGAAGTACCCTCAGCAGTTTAACCTGCATATTATAAGGCAATTCTCCAATCTCATCCAAAAAAATGGTTCCGCCGTGTGCAATTTCAAAGAGTCCGGGTTTGCCGCCCGCACTGGCACCTGTAAAGGCGCCACCCTCATAGCCAAAGAGTTCCGATTCAATTAGATTTTCCGGTATGGCACCACAATTAACTTTGATAAAATTGCCATTGCTTCGATGGCTGTTGTTGTGCAGAAATTTTGCCAGCACTTCTTTTCCGACACCGCTTTCACCGGTAATCATCACCGTAAAATCTGTCATGGCCACTTTTTGTGCCGTATAGAGCACATCAATCATTTTTTTGTCTTCGACGATGAGATCAGAAGTATCCAGAAGCTGTTTCTTCAGCGCATCGGCTTCTGCCAAATATTTTTCGGCCAATCGCTCTTGCATCTCAAGGCGGTCTTTAACTTCTGTCAATTCGGTAATATCCCTAACATTTGTCACAACGACAATAACATTGCCTTCTTTATCCATAACGGGTTTACTGGTGATCAGTGCCTTTTTGCCCGTTCGAAATGTTTGACTAAGTGAAATCGTCTCTTTTGCCTCGATTGCTTTGAGCGAACCCGATTCGGAAATATAGCCCTCTGCCACGAGATCACGCATATTTCTATTGAGCATTTCGCTTCTTGAAAGCCCCGTAATACGCTCATAAGCTTCATTAATCGTCAAGGTATTGGCATCGCCATCCGTAATAAAAATCCCATCGTATGAATGCTCAATAACGATATCGAGATATGCTTCCGGTTCGATATTGATATATTTCTCAATAAGTGGCCGCACACTGTACATCATACGCGTGCCTCGCTTTCATTTCATTTTTTATGTCATTTATAGCTATTCCGCACGCGGATGCTCCTCGGCAAAACGCGGCTGCAGCATCAATATGCATGTTTGCATTCAACGTGTCAAACACGACTGTGTCATTTTTGTCATTATAACATGTTGGCCATTGAAAAGACAGCCATTGCATTCTCGGCATTTATTCTAATAGATAAAAAAATGAGGGGTATCCTATGAAAGCTTTTAATGTGCAAAGAAAAAACCGCAGCTTTTGGGGAAAGCTACGGTTTTTTCTTTGTGAGGTTTGCAATGCTTTAATTTGTATAAGAAGCATAAGATTATTATTTTAATAACCTTCGCTCAATACGCGATCTCTTAGCGAGTGCCACATCTGTCAAAAAGAGGATACAGCTACCCTTTCAGTCGTTCTAATTGCAGGGGCTTGCTCCATAGGCTTTCCTGAATTTACTGTCTCTATTTTGTCACTGGCAATTTCAAGACAATCTTCGTAAATGTTTGTTTCTGTTTCGTGTGACGAACAGGTCGATGTCCGTCGTGGGGGAATGCAACATAACACATGCCTTGCTCAATACACATTTGTTGATTGAGCGCACCCGTTAGAAACAAGGCGTCTTTTGCTTCATCATAGGGAATAATCTCCTGAAGATCAGAACACTCACCCCATGCAATTTCTTCGCTCCCCTTTACAACAATCTGAACATCAACATAACGCTTATGCGCCTCAAAATAACCTTCATCCATTGGTTTTGTCTCACCTGACTGAACCATAAAGTAACCGCCTTCAAAGTCGTATCTCCCCGGTTCCAAATGTGTCATCTGGGCTTGAATTGCATCTAATCCCTCTTCCAAGTTATTTAGTAAATGTGTGTAGAATCTTAGATTCTCAAATTTGTCGATAATCATTTTATGCTCCTATTATTAAAATATCCCTTATTTTATCTGTATTGGTCATCCGAAAAAAGAAAACAGACACTGACAAAAAACAACAATAAGGTCGTTGAATTTTATGTTTCATTTTTAAACTTATCTATAATAAATCTAATCTTTTGTTTTATTTTACAGAATTTCAATGCAATAAACAATACTCAAATATCATTATTAATGTTTTTTATGAGACATTATAGCTTTTTTCATATTAAATTGGTATAATCAATTTATAATTGTTTAATTTTGAAACACAATTGACTAACAGGAGGCATTATGGCTGATCATCGCATAAAAATATTAGGCGTCGCACCTTACGAAGGAATGAAAACAATGATGCAGCGATTGGCATCTCAGCGAGATGATATCGACTTAACCGTTTTTGTCGGCGACTTAAATGAGGGGGTGGAAATCGCAAAGCGTAATATTCAAAGCAATTACGACGTTATTATTTCCCGCGGCGGAACAGCTGAAATGATTGGCAATATTTCAAGCATTCCCTTAGTAGAAATTTCATTATCCGTCTATGATATTCTCCGATCCATTAAATTGGCTGAAAACTATTCCGGGCAATATGCCATTGTAGGCTATCCGGGTATTACGGATAGCGCTCAGCTTCTTTGTGATTTGCTGCAATATAAAATCGACATCTTCACCGTTCACACCGTTGACGAAGTTGAAACCACACTGAAGAAACTAAAAAAGCATAATTATCAAATGATCCTTTGCGACATGATTGCAAAGACTACCGCCAAGCGTTATGGCCTCAATGCAATTCTTATAACATCTGGAGACGAAAGCATAGAAAGTGCTTTTGATCAGGCTGTAAAACTCTACAAGAGCTATGTTGCCATAAAAGAGGATAACCATTTCCTTGAAGATATTATCAAGAGCGGCGAACGCAATATTCTCGTATACGATTCAAAAAAACAGCTTGCCTACTCATCCGGCACGCTGATACACGGCGAACGCATTACGGCGCTCTTGAAAAAGGAAATTGACGATTGTCTGATTCAGGGCGCAAGAAAATTCATCAAAAACATCGATACCACACAGTATACGATTCTAGGGAAAAAAATTAGAAATCACAGTACTGACTACGTCGTCTATTTTATAAAAGAAGATTCTACGCCGCTTTCGCGCAGCAAGCTCGGCGTCAGCTATTCAAGCAAGAGTGAAGTAGAAAACTATTTTTTCAACAGTTTTTACAGCATTATAAACCGCAGTGACGATTTAAACAACCGTTTAAAGCAAATGAGTGCAAGCCGAGCACCTATTCTCATATTTGGCGAATCTGGTAATGGCAAATCACAGGTTGCACGGCAGATTTACACGGAGAGCCCACTTGTAAACAACCCTTTTATCACCATCGAATGCACACTGGTCTCTGACAAAACCTGGCATTATTTGCTCAATCATCACGATTCACCCCTGCTTGATAATGAGAATACACTCTTTTTCAAAGATTTGCATACGCTTTCCGAATCCAAATTAAAAAATCTCGTTGGTACGCTGATCGACACCAATGCACACCGACAAAATCAAATCATTTTCTCTTACAGCGTGGATACGGCAAATGCATCATCACCTGAAATTTTGGCAACCGTCAATGCACTTTCGTGTTTGACAATATCGCTCGCACCACTAAGAGAACACACAGATGAAATACCAAAGCTTTCAAGTCTTTACCTCAGCACACTCAATTTAAATTTAGCCAAGCAGATTATTGGATTCGAACCGGAAGCACTCAGCCTGCTGCAAGACTATTCATGGCCATTCAATTACACACAGTTCAAGCGTATTTTAGAAGAAATGGTCATTATAACGACGACACCGTATATTTCTGCGTCTACTGTCAGAACAGTGCTTAGCAAAGAAAAGAGCATCACTCATGCAAAACAGACTTTAAATCCTTCCGAAACCACGATCCCTTACGAAATCAATACAAAGTTGACACTTAATGAAATTAATCAGGAAATCATTGCCTTGTATGTCGAAAAATCAAATGGCAACCTAAGCGCTGCTGCAAAAAATTTAGGCGTGAGCAGAACGACCCTTTGGCGTTACTTGAAGTAGTTTTGCGCTTTAATGACAGCGCTTGGGCGACAGCACTTTGCGACAGTACTTTTACATCTCCCGTTCGTTAAGATAAGACGCCAATGCCGAAATGAAAAAAGTATTCATCTTATCACAGGTATGTTTGACAGATGCAGATATGGGTATATTACAATCAAATTGATAACCATTATCACTTGATGGCGGCATACATTCACATAATGATTGTCTGCGTGCCAACCATTTATGCTTTTCAAAAGAAAGGAGGCTTTGATCATGTCAACTCACAAATGTCCAGAATGCGGCGAAGCCATGATAACCAGAGTCGTTCCGATCAATTACTGTGTCAATACTGCAGAATTCCCAGACGCACCTTGTCCGGGAGAAGATCCAACGACGCATACGGAAATCGAAGGGGCTGAAACGGAAATGGTTGAACGATGGTATTGCCCGCAGTGTACGATTTTTGATTAAACGGTGCTTTCATAACACGGTGGTGTTATAAACATTAAAAGGCTGCATGACAGCGATCCTTATCGCTGCATACAGCCTTTTTCATTGTTTATACAACATATTTTCTGGCGCTGTCTAAGTATGATCAAAGTTTAAAATTCACAACCTGATCATCGCAGCTGCACTGGCTTTTCCCACTGTGCGGACAGCCGATACATTTCACGCCTTTTCGCTTGGCTTTGACAATATAGACAATTGCCGAGCCAAACAGCAAAACCAGAATGCCAAAGACAATTAAATTTGCCATAAAAAACTCCTAGGCCAAATGAGCCTCCGGTTTCGGCACCGTCATGCGATCACCGCGGCGCATCAATGTGATGACTGCCGCAATCATCAAACCGACGACAATGATGCCAGGTATAAAACCGGTTCCAACAGAACCTGTCGTCAACAAGGTTCCTACTTGATAGACAATAAACGCGGTCACATAGCCTGTTCCCAATTGGAAGGCTATGCCGCCAAAGAGCCACTTCTTGTTTTCCATTTCGGCATTCATTGCGCCGATCGCCGCAAAACAAGGTGGTGTAAACAGATTAAAGACAAGATATGCCAATGCCGCTGCTGATGTCAATCCCATGATTTCAGCCACACTTCCACCACCGCCAACAAGTTCCAATGCATCCGGATCAATAAAATTCGTAATGCCATAGACGACCGCAAGTGTGCCCACGACATTTTCTTTCGCAATAAAGCCAGTTATCGCAGCTGCCGCAAGTTGCCACGCACCAAATCCGAGCGGAATCAGAAGCACTGCAAATGGCGAAGCAATTGATGCTAAAATGCTTGTACTTTCCATGCCTTCCTCTACAACTTGGAACTGCCAGTTGAAAGTCTGCATAATCTGTACGAGTGCATTGCATAATAAAATAATCGTTCCCGCTTTAATAATAAACGCCTTTGCACGATCCAGCATCGACAGTGCCGCACGTTTAATACTCGGAAAACGGTATTCAGGCAGTTCCATAATAAAATAGGTGCGCTTGTTTTTCTCTCCTGTTATTCTCACGACGATCATTGCACCGAAAACAATAAGCGCGATCCCCATAAAATACATGGTTGTTCCCACCCATGCCGCATCACTGAAAAAAGCACCCGAAAACAATGCAATGACAGGCAATTTTGCCCCGCACGGCATAAACGGCGTAAGCATCGCCGTCGTTCGGCGCTGCCTTTCATTTTTAATGGTTCGCGTCGCCATAATGCCGGGAATCGCACATCCGGTTCCGATGACCATTGGAATAATAGATTTGCCCGACAAACCAACGCGTTTCAAAAATCGATCCATGACCACGGCAACCCGCGCCATATAGCCACAATCTTCAAGCAACGCCAGCATAAAGAACAGCACCATAATCAGCGGCAGGAAGCCAACAACGGCACCAACCCCGCCGATGACGCCATCCAGAAGCAGCGAAGACAAAAGTGGCGAAACGCTGTCGCCCATGGCATTTTCAACCATACTATAAAAAGCGTCTATCCAGCCAACGAAGGTGTCTGCCAAAAACGGCCCGAGATATGTTTGGGATACAGAGAAGACTAGCCACATGACAACGCCAAATATCGGAATGCCAAGCCATTTGTGCGCAACCACTCGGTCCACTTTATCCTGAATGGTTTCACGTCTGTTTTCAACTTGTCGCTTTTCGACGCTTCTAACAACTTCTTTAACAAAATCATAGCGTGCACGGTCTTGTGTTTCAGCAATTTTCGCATCGTACTGCGCTGCTCTCAGCGCCTCACTCGGCACTTGAAAAGGTGTTTCCTGCTTTTGACCGCTTATTGCAACCGCTTCTTTTATCAATAGATCCAGCCCATTCTCCTGCGTTTTAGTCGCTACCGTCTTGACAAATGCACACTTCATCCGCTCTTTTAAGCTTTTTACATCTAACACGGTTTGATCCCGCGTTAACAAATCCGTTTTATTTAATGCGACGACCACGGGAATACCCAAATCTAATAATTGTGTCGTAAAAAAAAGCGAACGGTTCAGATTGGTCGCATCGACAATATTAATAATGACATCAGGATGTTCCTCAATGACAAAAGCACGCGTGATGCTTTCTTCAGATGTAAACGGCGACATTGAATAAGCACCCGGTAAATCGACAATTGCAATATCTTCCTTTGTTGGATTGAATTTTGATTTTAATGTGCCAATTTTCTTTTCAATGGTTACCCCCGCCCAGTTGCCTACTTTTTCTTGGCTCCCAGTCAACGCATTGAAAAGCGTCGTTTTCCCACTGTTTGGATTTCCCGCCAATGCAATTTTCATAATTCCCTCCTCGTTCCATTTCAAGTGTTCTCTTTCATAATTTCATGATTAACGCGTCTTTGATTTCGATAATCATTCTCATTATCAAATTAAAAAAAATAATACCGGTGGCTTAATCAATACCGATTGCGCTGGCCAATTCTCGATCAATGCTGTAGCGAGCATCTTTCACAGAAATGACATATAAATCGGATAAAACAGATACAAGCGTCACATGCTCACCTTCAAAACAGCCCAGTGTAAACAAAAAGTGTTTCATTTCATCATCTGTCGTCTTAATCGCATTAATTGTATAGGTTTCGCCAATAGCTGCTCTTTCCAATGATGTCGGTTTTTCTGACCGCGCCTTAAGTCCAAATCCATTTGCAAACAATCCTACCATTGTCGCCTCCCGTCCAATATTGAACATGCCACTCCGTGCACAAATTGATAATAATTACACAAGCATATTATCACGAATGATAATCATTGTCAATTGATTATTACAATCATTCATATTCTCACTCGTATTATTAGTAGGATTTATTCACCTCATTCGATACACATTTTTTTGACACAGCAAGCAAAGCCTACTGAAGCACGGCTAAATTTGCCGATAAAACTGAAAGCTACCAGTTTCAAACTGTCTCAGCTGAGTCCGCCATTTGCTTGCCGCCGCGACACTATGGCTTACCTTCCAAAATAGGCACGTATATGACCTATATAATAAAACGAACCAAAAGCACAAACAATTGTCTCGTCGTCAGCATCTGCCATTGCACATTTTACGGCTTCCTGAGGCGATACACAGGCGACCGCACTGCCGCCGACAGACTGAATATAACCCGCAAGTGCCTCGGCACTTAACGCGCGATCGCTGAATGCCGTAACACAATAAAACTTTGAGGCCACCTCCATGACATTCACCACGAGCTCACGATAAGCTTTATCTGCCATAACCCCCATAATAAAATGAACGCGATGCTTCGGGAAATACCGTTTAATATTCGCTGCCAAAAGCGCTGCACCTTCAGGATTGTGCGCTGCATCAACAATAACGGTTGGGTCGGTGTGTACACATTCAAATCGCGCTGGCCATACCGTTCGCATCAATCCATTTCGCATGGCGGTTTCTGAAATACGGTATTCTTTTTGCCGCAAGACCTCCGTCACCTCAATGGCCGTTGCCGCATTCTTTATTTGATGTTCGCCAAGCATTGCAATGCTCAAATCCGAATACATTTTATAATCAAATGACTGATCTTTTAGCGTATGACCAATTGGCCTGAGCATTTGTAAATCCACAGCATGTTTTGACACCTTCATTTCACTGCATTTTAAATCAATGACTTTTGCAGCTTCCGCTTGCTGTGGATAAACGACCACCTCGGCGCCGGTTTTAATAATCCCCACTTTTTCCCTTGCTATTTCACCAAGCGTATTGCCCAACTGTGCCATATGATCGAAATCAATGGTCATAATCACAGCAACTTCCGGGGCATCAATGATGTTCGTTGCGTCAAGCGTACCGCCAAGACCTACTTCTAGAACAGCAAAGTCGCAGCCACTTGCCTGATAATGGAGCATGGCAATGGCAAGCGTTATTTCAAAAAAATTGGGTTCATAGGGTTCATTCTCAAATGCGACAGCTGTTGCCTGTTTAATTTTTTCAACATATTGTATCAATACAGCATCACTGATCTCTTCGCCATTGACACTGATTCGTTCTTGATAGCGCATGAGTCCCGGAGATATGTACATGCCGACACAATACCCTGCTTCTTTCAGAATGCTGCTGATAAACGCTACTGTTGATCCCTTGCCGTTTGTACCGGCTACGTGTATAAATTTCAACGCCTTTTGTGGATTGTCAAGCGCTTCCAAAAGACGTCGGATGCGCATCAGCCCCCTTGGCATCTGTGTATAATTCCATTGATTGATATAAGCCATTGCCGCTTCAAGTGTCATATGCCTACCCCGTATTCATTCAATCAGATTATCTAAAGCCATTTTTGCCAATCCATATAAATCGATTGGCATCATTCCGGATATCATTATAACAGACACTTACATGAAACACCATCAAGATTTAAGCTTTCATGCCGATATTTGCGCATATGCAGTCATAACGCCGCAACCGCTGACGAATGCGTCTGCAAGAAATGATTTTATGCCTTTTACAGCAACGAGTCGCCATGAAATCAAATACCGGATTGGCTGTCTTTAAAACCCTCTGCTTCACTTTCCATCAGTGCAATAAAAGCGCGCATTGATGCCGTAAGATATTTATTTTTATGATAGGTAATCACCAAATGTCGCGTTAGTGTCACGCCTTCTACTGTGATCTCATCTAATGTGCCGTCTTCAATATGCGCCTTTGCAACTTGATACGGCAGTACGGCAACGCCCAAACCACACTTTGCCGCATTGATAAGTGCCAGTGTTGACGCGCTCTCCCAGTAGGGTTCAGCACGCAGCCCGAATTGATGCATCATCTGATCAAACTGAACACGCACCCCTGCCCCTGCATCCCTCAAAAGCAACGGCAAATTGGCAAGGTGTGCCGGCGTTACCGACTTTATTTCATAACCGCATTTTGCAACAACCGCTATACGATCTTCAAAAAAAACTTTAACCATTCTAAAACGATCTGCCGCCACTTCCTCGATCAATGCAAAATCAATTTCATTTCGCGAGAGCATCTTATCAATGTGATCGCCGTTCCCTACAATCACGCGTACTGGAATATTGCCGTGAATAGCATTAAATTTTTCGATCATCTTCGGCAGGATCGTCGCGCCAACCGTTAGATTGGCGCCAATGCGAATAGCACCTGCCTCGTGATTAACTTTAATGCTGTGCTGCGCCTTTTCAAACAAACCAAAGATATGTGTCGCATATTCATAGAGCAAATCGCCATTTGTCGTCCGAAACAGCTTATTGTGCATGCGTTCAAAGAGCGGCGCTTCATAGTGTGTTTCCAATTCTTTGATTGCCTGACTCACCGCCGGTTGTGTCATGAACAATTGCTTTGCTGCTTTCGTCATGCTATTGGTCTGACAAACCGTTATAAATATTTCCAGATGTCTCAGCGTCATGGATTGCCTCCTGTAGTGTTCACAAATTTTTGACGATCATTTTGTCTTTCTCAATGGCCAAATTTACATCATAAGTAATTACTAATAGCTGATATTAGAAATCATCATTTGCTACTTATGTAAATATTGCCTATAATGAGGTTAATCGTATTGTAGCGGCGTAACGATCCGCAATGCATTTCCGTACGACTTTTCTTATATTAACGATGCACATCAGCCACCCTACGACTTCCGGCTAATGTGCTTTTTTTATGCTTTATCGCATACAAAAAGCGAGCTCATCCTCTATGGAAAAGCTCGCCTTTAAGCCGTTAAATCATCTTTAATTGTCATGAGCTGTCATCATCTGTTACGAGCTGTCATTGGCTATTATTGGCTATTACTAGCTGTTACTGGCTGTTGTTGGCTGTCATTCATTACCATTCATTATCTTCGTCACGATAATTAATTTGTGCCTGTGTAATCTGACCTTGCGATGCCATCTCACCGACATGAACAGCCCCTTGATCGTCTTCAGTTGTTTCATTTCGCGTTGCCGCTACTTTCAGCAAATGTTCCTTTAAACGATTGTCCAGTTCAACAGCCGCATTGTAGCCCATTTTTTTCTGTCTGGAATTCAGTGCAGTCGCTTCAACAATGATTGCAATATTCCTGCCCGGCCGTACCGGCAATACATGGCTCACAACTTTGTTACCCAAAATTTCAATGGTATGATCCTCTAAACCAAGTCTATCATAATCTTTCTTCGCCTGCCACTCTTCAAGCTGAATACAGAGATCAATCGGATGAATATCTTTCACCGATTCCACCCCAAAAAGCATTTTACAGTCGACAATGCCAATCCCCCGCACTTCAATAAAATGGCGAATCATTTGCGGCGAAGACCCCAGCAGTGTATCATCAGATACTTTTTTGATGTCCACAGCATCGTCGGCAACCAGCCGATGCCCGCGCTTAATAAGTTCCAGCGCTACTTCAGACTTACCGATACCGCTTTCTCCCATAATCAGCACACCTTCGCCGTATACATCGACCAGCACGCCGTGCTTTGTTGTTCTCGGCGCCAATTCTACCTTTAGATAGCGGTTGAGTTCTGAATTAAAATAAGAAGTCGCTCGGCTCGTCAACAAGATTGGAACGCCCCATTGAACGGCATCCAGCAGCATCTCGGGAAAAGGCTGCTGGTTTCGCGTTAAAATCAAACATGGTATCTTGCATTCAAACAGTTTATGAAGTACCGCCTCACGCTTTGCTTTGTCTAGAGATACCAGATACGTATATTCAACTTTACCAATTACTTGAACGCGTTCAGAATCAAAATAATCAAAAAAACCAGTCAGTTGAAGCGCCGGCCGATTGATATCTGTTTGAAAAACACGTATCCTAGTCAGATCAATGCTCGGTGTCAAATGTACCAGATTCATTTTATCTGCAATATCCTTCATCGTTACATAGTAATTTTCCATGCGAGCCCCCTTCTATATTTTACCACCTTCACGACTGCCTTCGAATCATGCGAGAACCGCTGTAAACAGCAATTGCCCTATCGTTAGCATCTCGAATAATCGGCGCATAGGACCATGTTTTCTTGTGGTATACCACGACGGCATCTTTTGATACAGGCATCACGCGCAAGATTTCTTCTCCCTGTCGCCAGCTTACCGTACCATTGTCAGGCGTGAGTTCTATATGCGTCCCCTCTTCACTCTTATAAACGCCGACTGTGGCATCGATAATTGATTGCGCCCATACAATTCCTTCGAAATGTGCAGGCTGCCAGTCCGGTTCCACACCGTTTATCAGTTTTAGCGCAGCAGCGCCAATAGCAGAGGCGGGCACATCGCTGGTATTGCATAATACAACAATGCCCTTCCCCGTTTTTTTCGAAAATCCAAAGTAACTTGACACGCCTGTCAGTCCACCACTATGGCCTGCATAATCAATACCCGAAAATTGACCGCACACCAATCCGTAGCCATATCCTTCATAAGGTTTTACGGCAACATGCGGCAAGGCCATGGCCTGCATAAGCGCTGCATCAATCAACGGCTCACCATTGACCTGACCATCATTAAGATACAAACGCGTATAGGTCATCAAATCGTTCAGTGTCGATTTAATTGCACCACCGCCGAGCAATACGAAACCCTGATCGCGATAATCCGTTAAAGTATTCAGATGTCCCAGAACATTTTCATAAAGTTTTGTAATATTTTCACGTCTTTCCGTTTCATTAAAGGCTAAAAACGTATTGGCAAGACCCATGGGCTCAAAGAGGTGTTTCACCATATAGGCAGCATAATGCGCTTCACCGCCATATTGGTGGATCAAAGCCGTTATCAGCCCAAAGCTGAAATTGCTGTAACTGTGGTATTGACCGGGTTCGCCTGTAAAATCCTGCATGCCGTTAATACGATCGACAATCATCGCCAAACCTTTTTCTGCAAGTGCCAGATGATCGGCAGGCTCTTCGCTTGGATCGACACCCATTGCTTTAAGTACCTCTTGCATCAGGAAGCGCTCCTGCGGTAAAAATCCACCGGCATGGCTCAAGAGGTTTCTTACTGTGGGCATGTGTGCCTCCGACAATTTAATCTCAGGCAAATAGCAGCTCACTTTGGCATCCAAATCAATGATCCCCTTTGATACGAGCTGCATAAGCGCAAGGGTTGTAAAAGACTTCGAGATTGATGCAATGCCAAAAACCGTATCCCGTGTAATCGGCAATTTATGCTCTATATCGCGATAGCCTTGTGTGTATTCGTACAGAACTTTCTCTTTATCAAATCCAACAATGCCAATCCCCTGTGCATTGTATGCCGTCATGATCTCTGAAACAAATGTTTCAAATGCCATTTGATATATGTTGTTGACTTCTGTCACGTCTATGTCCTCCTGCTTTATCATCCAAGTGATGTTCTAATCATCATACCACAACTCATTATAGCGCGAATAACAGCTGAAAGCGACAGTTCATCAAGACAACAAGCGTTTTTCCCCTGTCAGCTTTCGAATTTCACTAATTTCCTGAATAACTTCCAAGATACCGTTATACTGCCCTTTTTCATCACGTACAGCAAAATACTGAATGAGCACAAACATGTCCTTCATTTGAATCCAAAAAGTCTCCTGATCTCTTAAACCGTTTTTGAAATCCTGCAATATGCGCTCAACCACATGTACGCTTTCAGCCGGATGGCAATTGCGAACATCTCGTCCGATGACAGCCGGCGATCTCGGGAAAATCCTTTTCTTGGGCTTTGTAAAAAAGGCCACTTTGTCGTCAGCATCGACAAATGTTATTTCTACCGGCAAGTGATTAAGCATCTGAATCATCTGTGTTACTGTCACCACACCCGAATCACTCTGAATTAGTTTTGATTCTCCCAGTGTTGCATTGAATTCATGGGCGACGCCACCGGTCTTATAGAGCAATGTTTCGAGATCGATCTCCGGTTTTTCTGGTCGAGATATATAGGGGAATGTATAATCAAAACTCTGTAAATGCATTGCCAAAAAATCATCGTCACTTAAACAGCGCACCGCAGCCGGAAACAGCAAGAGTTCCTGTTTTTGAACCAGTCCATAAAGTTTAAAATACAACTGTCCGAGTTGAACTTTCAGCAGTGCTTCATTGGTATCCAGACGCGATACATTGGCTTCCATCGCTTTCATTATGCGACGCGTCTCATCGTGGAGTGCCCACATTATTTTAAGGCCTTCAAAATGTACATCGCGCTTTTCCAGATATGGGAACAAAATGTTTTCAAGTTTTTGCAGGTGACTTTCATATGCAATACATTGCTTGAGCAATTTTGCTATGGCCGGCTTTTCATCAATGAGATGACTGGATTTAATCACATTTTTAAAAGCTTCCAGAATGCCGATAAGTGCATCGTTTTCCAACATGAGGTAATTTAAAAAGGTATCTGGTGCCGGCCTCTGCCATTGAAATCCCTTTAGCGGCATATAAAAGACGTTGATGAGCTTGTCGACAAATGGCAGTAGTGCCTGCGGCGTCTCGCCTTCACGCATCCTTACCGATATCAGTTCAAAGACTTCCATTGGGGTAATCACTTGTATCTCGGCTTCATACGTTTGATAGAGTTTCTGGACGTCTTCTTTATTAATTAACCCGTCTACAAACTGGGTTAGCTTTTCTTTGTGTGATGACATTGTGGCCTCCTTTTTTAAACGGCATATGATTTCCTAAGCAAATAAACGCCGGACAATATTCCATTCATGTAAGCGTGTCTCATTTTCGATGCGAGCGTTTTGTTTGCTATGGATTGTAATTTCCTCATTTTTTAAATATACCCATCTTTGAGACTAACTATGCTCTCGTTTAACAAGTCAATGACATCAAATGTCAATCATTAAAAACGGGTATTTGTCATTCACTCAACAAATACCCGCAAACATTTAAATGATAATGTGATCACACCCGTCGAAGCCCCTTCGGATAATGATTCTTTAAAATACCATCACTGCATTTTCCCCAGCCAATGGGATACTGCCCCGCCATGACAACGTACCATCCTTTTTTGCCGGTATATGGGAGTGTTTCCCCTTTTAAATACTTGACCACTTCTGGCGACTCAATTGCCAGCATAAAACGACGTGATGGTTTAATCGCTTCTGCCTTAAGCGCCAGCGCCAGTGCATGCGAAGGCTCGAAACGCCCCTTTCGCACAGTTCCAAGATGCAGTCCCGGTCTTAAAACGCGCAGGCCTTTTATCTCAATAGCATCCGGCATTAAATAGAGCTGCTCGCCAAACGCGGTTGGTTTACCCTTGGGCATTATATCAATAACCTCGTGTGCAAACGCTTCAAAAGCGGACCAATATGCATCACTGACATTGTCGTTCTTTTGACGCGCTAATTTTTTATTCACATTGTCATCTGTTTGAATTGATTCCGGCGTGTTACTGCCTGCACGACGTCTCAAAACCGCCAAGTAGTGGCCTTCACCTTTTGATAAATGAGGCCATATGCGTTTTGTTTCACTTAACGGCAGCGGCGGCGCTAGATTAAGCCCCGGCGACAAACCTTTAAGGGCTGTAAGCCTTTCTATTTCTAAATCGGGATCGCGCATTAAAAGGTTTGCAATTTGTCTTTCGTTTTCGTCTGGTGCAAATGTGCAGGTTGAATAAACCAGTTTGCCGCCGTCTTTAAGCATCTTAACGGCTTCATCCAATATATCGGACTGACGAATAGCGCACATGCTGACGAGATCTGGGGTCCACTGCGCCAATGCTTCCGGGTCTTTTCGAAACATGCCTTCACCGGAACACGGTGCATCGACGACGATGGTATCAAAGAACTTTACAAAACGCTTTGACAGTGCATCGGGCTTTTCATTGGTTACGATTGCATTGACAATGCCCATGCGCTCAATATTTTGCGAAAGTATTTTCGCGCGCGCCGGATGAATTTCATTGGCAATCAGCAAGCCTTCCCCGTTTAACATCGCTGCAAGCTGTGTCGATTTACCGCCTGGTGCTGCACATAAATCCAGCACTTTCTGCCCCGGTGAAACACCCGATGCTTCTGCAACCGCCATGGCACTTGCCTCTTGAATATAATAAAGTCCTGCATCGTGCAGCGGGTGCTTGCCCGGTCTTTCATCCACTTCATAATAAAATCCCGTGGCAAGCCATGGGATTGGATAAAGATCAAAATGGATTAACTGCCGAAATGCCTCCGCGTCCAATTTAAGTATATTAACGCGCAGCGAGTGAACATGAACATTTTCAAAACTTTCTTTAAAAGCATCATACGAATCGCCAAGCAGCACCTTCATGCGCTGCTCAAACGCCTCTGGTAATTGTCGCATCGTTCTAACTCCTATTACATTTTTAGTCCGTTAAGGACTGAACTCTTAAAGTGATTTTTCAATCAGTGTATCTTCATCCAAATCATCATCATAATCCGGATAATCCCATTGTACCGCATCATAGAGATCAGATAAAAAAGTATTTTGTGCTGCTTCGTCCAGTCGAATATCATCCAAATAAACGGCTGTACAGCGATACGTATCAATCGATTCCCGCTCAAAAATTAATGTAGCTTCTGACGGAATATTCATATACACGATATCGCCGCGCAGTGTTGCCGAACCGCCATCTAACGAATCCGGATCAACAAAGCTTATGGCTGTATCATCAAATCCCCAGAAAAGAAGATCGCTAATCAATATGCCTTCGGTGGTATAGCCGTCAAAAAAAGCATCTTCATTGCGCACGCTGCCTTCATCATAGAGATCCCCATCCTCATATATTTCCTCATATACCGGCACTTCCGTCGCCGTTGTCGTTTGAAAATAATGGATTTCACCAGGGTTCGTCCACATAAGGGATGCATAGCCGATAATAATCAGGCACCACGCCAAGAAACCGATAAGACCAAATGCATTCCACTTTTTCATCGTATCAACATAGTGCTGATCACTCTGCCATTTCCGATTTTGATATGCCCATGCATTGCCTTTAATGCCTAAGATCACTTTAAAAACAAAGCCAGCCATTGGCAGCAACGCCAATAAAGCAATATAGGTACCGTTGAACAGCCCCCAAATCCATGTGAACGTAAAGGCGCCCCAGCTCCATTTACCCTGAATTCTGTAAACTTCTGTCTCAGGTGTTGCCATTCGCCTTGTTTGTCTCGATTGAGTTGTCCGTCTTTGACTCGGTTCTTCATTGCTCGCGCCGTCAGCACGCCTGTTTCGACTAACGGATGACCTATCCATTTCAATGTGTGAACCGATATTGGTTTGCGTCGTCCCTGCAACCGGCGCACCGCAATATTTACATGTTTTAGCAAAACGACTGATTTCCTGACCACATCGATGACAGTTCATATGGTGTCCTTTCTCAGCACAGCTATTATATAGAACTGCACTTATGTTCAAAGTTGAAAATAATCATCTTAAAACCAATTATCATTCATACTAATATTTTACAGTAATCCAATGTGGTAATCAATTTTATTCACCAAAAGTTTGCATGCGCTGCCGCATAAAAAAAACGCTGCCGATCAAAGCGCGGCAGCCGTCTTAAACGCATTGCTGTTTTTTATTGGCAATCGCCGATTTTGAATCCGCTGTATACCAAAAAAGCATCATCTTTCACAACCTGTCGATTTTAATCCACACGCACCGTCATCAGCTGATAACGGTACCATCCGTCTGCCATCTTTCGCGTTACAACACCTCTGCCTCTTAAGAACTCTAAATGGCTACCCGCTTCACTGACGGCAAACCATTTCTGAGCCATTGGAAAGTCCATCCAGTCCTTTGCCCGAATGGACCATGTCATTTGGGATGCAACCTCGTATACAGTGGCGTCTGGAGACGTTTTTAAAACGGCGAGCACTTCAGCAAGCCGTTCCGCATGATGTGACATCAATGCATCAATGCGCGCATGGCAATCACCAAGCGGACTGCGATGACCTGAGAGCGTTTGCCTAATCGACAACTTTTGAATTTTTTCAAGACTTTTCATGTAATCCTCAAGTGAATGATCCTCTAAAGACCACATGGCAATATTGGGCGTAATGTCAAAAATAATGTGATCGCCACTAAAGAGCACTTGCTCTGTCTGCATATACAAACACATATGTCCCGGCGTGTGCCCGGGCGTTTCAATGCATTGCAGCACTTTATCGCCCAAATCGATAAGATCGCCGTCGTTGACAGGTGTCAATTTCATCGGCTTTGGATTATATATACCAGCGGGATTGTTTCGCCTGTTATCAGTGAGCTGCTGCATTGTAAACCCCAAAGTATGATAACGCGCATCGAGTTCTTCCCAGTAATCTTCATTAAATAATTTGTCCATGATAACTTTATCTTTTACACCGATATAGCGCACCGTCTCATGTGTGCCAATTGAACCTGCAAGACCCGTATGGTCGCTGTGCAAATGTGTTAAAAAAATATCGGTTTTATCAAAATCCACATTCAGTGCGTTAAGCGACTGATTTAGTGACTCCAAACATTCTATGCGGTTAAATGCTGTATCAATAAGCAAATTGCGCTGTTCACCTTTAATAAAATAGCTGTTTGTATTCTTTAATGGATTGCCCGGCAATGGAATCTTAATCAGATAAACATCCTGCATGATTTCCATCGGCATTTCAAATGCGGTCATGTTCTCATCCTCTTTTTCTATTAATTCGGCAGTTTTTTAATGTAAACAAAGCGTCATATTGCTTATGAGTATAGCAATAAAACCATGACAATGCAATCATCACCCATTAAAAACAAAATTGTCGGAAAATTTAGAATTTATTAAAGACAGATTGACGATAATGCGATATGATAGATATCATCAACTGTTTTGCAATTTATTGCATCGCCCACTCGGCCAACCACCATTTTGCAATATATTGCAAAATTTAATTATCAATGCCGACATTCCGTCATGTACCGCCGTCGCATTCGTCACACTCGCCATGAATTGCTTTCTTTAAAATGGAGGTTCCCTTGCACGCACTCACATCGCTCATTGATCATATTCGGCCCGTCCTAGACGGCATGTCCTTTGCCATAAAAATCGAATCCAACCACCATAAGACCGTCTATACCAACAATGCATTTGAAATTATGCAGAGGCGTTCCGGCAGCGATGTCGTTGCCGACACGTCTAAAATTGTCATTGATGACCATTCGCTCGGCTGTATTACTGTCTTCCACGATGTTTCCGATGTTGCACGCCTTAAACAGGAGCTGGATAAACTCGATCAAAAGCTTCGCAAAATTCAAGCCAAGTACACATTCAAGGACTTTGTCGGCAACAGCCCTGCGCTTCAGCACACAAAAAAAATTGCTCAGGGAGCTGCAAAGACAACGGCAACCATCATGATTCGCGGCGAAAGCGGTACGGGAAAAGAAATCTTTGCCAACGCCATCCATAATGCCAGCATGCGACGCCACGAAAAATTTATTAAAGTCAATTGTGCTTCAATCCCAGAAGCATTGATGGAGAGCGAACTCTTTGGCTATAGCGAAGGCGCCTTTACCGGTGCACTAAAACGCGGACGAAAGGGTTTGTTTCAGGAAGCGCATCGCGGCACGCTCTTTTTAGATGAAATCGGCGATATTTCTGCCAACATGCAAGTCAAATTGCTGCGCGTTCTGCAGGAGAGAGAAGTCATGCGCGTCGGCAGTGCCGAAACCGAATCAGTAGACGTTCGCATTATTAGCGCTACCAATAAGCCCTTGGAAACAATGGTAGAAAACGGCCTCTTTCGAGAAGATCTATATTATCGCCTCAATGTCATCCCCATTCATTTACCGCCGCTTCGAGAACGGCTTGAAGATATTGAACCGCTTCTCCTCTATTTGCTCAATCAGTATAACGATCTTTACAGCAAGAAAGTGACAACAATTGATCGGGCTGCCATCGAATACCTTCAGCAGCAATCCTGGCGCGGGAATGTCAGAGAACTTGAAAATGTTTTGACACGCGCACTTATTCGCCTCCCGGAAGAAGCAACCGTTCTTGAAAAACGTTACTTTACACAAACGTCCCAAGCACTTGTAACCTATCCGAGTATCGTTGCAGGCACCGCGCCAACCAAGCTCTCCGATGCCATCGAAACCGTTGAACGGCAATGTATTGCCTCGGCACTGGCACGACATCGCGGGGACAAGAATCGCGCTGCCCACGATCTTGACATCCCCCTTAGAACCCTTTATTACAAATGTAAGAAACTCGGCATTTAAATACCGTTTATGTGCGAGATATTGCTGCAATTTTTTGCAAAAACAAAGATGCCAAAGATTGCCGTCTTATCATGAAAAGTATTGCCATCGCTGACTTTCAGTGTTCTTTGCGTCTTTTCATTTGATTTGGCATGAATTTTGCTGTATATAAAGACATCATCTTAATTATATGGAGGTATTTATGAATTTGAATGAATTTGCCGCACAATATTACGGCGCTTACGGCGACATGGTTCACAAACCCGTACCACTTGACACAAAAGAAACCGCATTGGTTCTCATTGATGTACAAGACTGCCTGACGAAGGATTATTATGAAGAAGCATGGCCAAAATTTGGTTTTGACCCGGAAATGCTAAAGCCCATTCTTGAAGAACTCGATGGCTATATCAGCGGTACGCTTGACAACATTGGAAAGATCTTAACAAAATGTCGGGAAAAAGGCATTCGCCCCATTCACATTAAAATTGAAGCGTATCTGCCAGATGCTGCTGACACAGGCAGACTTCATGCCTGCGCAGGGATGAAGTATCCCCCTGGACTTCGTGAAGGCAACTTCCTGCCCGTGGCACAACCGCTGGAAGGTGAAATCATTCTGACAAAGACCTGCTCAGGTATTCATGTCGGCACACAAATTGATCGTATCCTAAGAAACCTCGGCGTCAAAAATGTACTGGTCGTCGGTTTTTATACGGATCAATGCGTCAGCACATCTGTACGCGATCTTGCCGACTTGGGCTATGCAACAGAAATTATTGACGATGCCATTGGTGCTCTCAGCAAAGAACGCCATGAATATGCACTTCAAGGCATTCGAAAAATATATGCCGCTTCAGAGGATACTGAAGCCCTGTTAAACAGACTGGACAATATGCTATAAGGAGATCTCATGAAGGACCAATTAAGTGATTTAAGCCATCGCATTGAAGCCTTACAGCCCAATATGATTAAATGGCGAAGACATTTACATGAAAATCCAGAACTGAGTTTTGAAGAATTTGAAACCTCAGCCTATATCGCAGAAATGCTGGAAACATTTGGCTATAACGTCCAGACGCGCATTGGTGGCACTGGCGTTTTGGGGACACTCGACACAGGTCAGGCAGGCCCCTGTATTGCATTTCGCGCCGACATGGACGCATTGCCCGTTGTTGAAGCGACTGGCCTCTCATTCGAATCAAAGCGCTGCGGCATTATGCACGCTTGCGGACACGATGCTCATATGGCCGTTCTGCTCGGTACTGCTAAAATACTGGCTGATATGAAAGACGAACTCAAGGGGATCATCAAAATCATCTTTCAACCCGGTGAAGAAGCCAACGGCGGCGCCAAATGCATGATTGACGGCGATGTTCTCGAAAATCCAAAAGCCGAAGCTATTTTTGCGCTTCACATTATGCCCGCATTTCCAGCTGGCAATATTGGCATTAAAAGCGGTTATCTCTCAGCAACGGATGATATCGTCGTCATCAATGTTCACGGCATCGCAGCCCATTCTTCCGAGCCGGAAAAAGGCGTCAACGCCATTATGATTGCTGCCAATATTCTGACGGCACTGCAATCTATAAAGGCCAGCAGCATCAGTCCATTTGATATCACGACCTTTGATATCTGCAAGATCAGAGGCGGCGAAGCTGATAATGTCATTGCCGATACCGTCGAAATGTCAGGCATGATACGCTGCATTGACCGGCAGAACAAACTGCTCTACCGCGAACGCATTGAACGCATTTGCAGTCATGCGGCAATGGCGCTTGGCGGCAGTGCAGACGTTGATTTCATTGAAGGGTTTCCGGCTGTATACAACGATCCGGCTTATAATGAAATGCTGAAAAATGCTGCATCAGAAATTTTGGGCGGCGATCAGCACATTATCGAACTTCAAATGCCGCATCTCGGTTCTGAAGACTTTTCATACTATCAGGAAGTCATTCCAGGTGTTATCTTTCTTCTCGGTGTCGGTGCTGAAGGCGAAGATCGCGGCGAACTTCACAGCCCTATCCTAAATTTGCATGAGGATGCTCTAGCCTGTGGCGTAAAAGTTTTTGTCAACACGGCATTAAAGTTAAATAAACGTTAATCCTTTAAGGAAATGGTATCATTTATTAAAAAACAGCAGATCTTTTAGATCTGCTGTTTCTTTAAGTATTCTATATAGGCCTCGCCCCAATTGCCAAGCGCTTTGAGGACAGGTTCAAACTGTCTGCCAATATCGCTGAGTTCATATTCTACTCTTGGCGGCACCTGTGTATAGGCTGTTCTTACGATAAGCCCTTCTTGTTCAAGTGATTTCAACTGTCTTGACAACGTCGTATGCGTCATCTCTTCCGGCATTTTTCGCTTTAACGCATTAAACCGGATCGGTCCGTCCTGAAGCAGATACATAATGTACATGGACCATTTTCCCGTTAATAATTTTTGCGACGTTACAAATGGACATATACCATACAAATCTATAGGTGCCACCTTCTTAACTCCCTTCCGTCATTTGATTGCCAATTGTCCACATATCACTGCAGACTGTTCATTTCAAATTATTATCAGTATCATTGCTGATACCGGTATCACTAAATATCGTACTTGTATCATTGCACTTACCCATTATAATAGACACGTGAAATATTATACCACGACATACAGGAGGGAACAAGCTCATGGAAGAAGTATTGGCATATCTGCAAAACTGCGGCACATTCTATTTGGCGACTTTGGATGGGACGACACCGCGTGTCAGGCCTTTTGGCGCCGTTGCTGCTTATGAAGGTAAACTCTACATTGTTACCAACAATCAAAAGAAAGTGTTTGCCCAGATGCAGCAGCACCCAAAAATTGAAATCAGCGGCATGTATCAAGGAACTTGGATTCGCCTTGAGGCAGAAACCGTTCTCGATGAACGCCGCGAAGCACGTGTTGCCATGATGGCGGCAAATGAAAAAGTCCTCAGCAGCATGTATCACGTGGATGATCAGCTCATGGAAGTATTTTACCTTAAAAATGCAACTGCTGACTTTTGTACTTTTTCTGGCGAAACAAAACGCATCACATTTTAAATGTTTCAAGCCGTCGCAACGTCATTTCAAATAATTGCGGCGGCTTGTCCCGTATTCATCTTTAATTTAAACCTTATGCCAAATCTTTGCGCATAAGCAAATCCGTCTGTACATCACTGCCGACGACAAAATCGTGCTTGCCAATTTGATAAAAACCATTGTGTCGGTAATAACCAAGTGCATGTTCGTTCTTTTCCCATACGCCGAGCCAAAGATAGCATTTCCCTAGTCCTTTAGCCTCTTCAATCGCCTTGCACATCAGCAGACGCCCAAGTCCCAAGCCTTGATATGCACGCTTAATATAAATGCGTTCAACCTCAAGTGCCGCCGGATCATGTATATCGGATTGCGCCGAATCCACATTGAGTTTTAAATAACCCGCTGCCTCTTCTCCGGCGTAGAGCAGGTAAAAAAACGTATCTGAATCTTCAAGCTCGCGCAGCAGCTTTTCCGTTGCATAAGCTTTTTTAAGAAACAGTGCCAAATCCACCGCCTGGTTTTGATCGCCAAACGTCTCGCTAAATGTCTCAATCGAAAGCATCTGTATGGTATTCACCATGGCTTCCGTACCGCGTACAAACTGATAATATGCCATCTACCCTCCTAGATATCTTGAAGGCATTCACAATAAAGCCCTCGCAATTTACTGCATACATCCAGTTTTTATCGGATAAAATTTGTTCGAAGACGACCTTCTGCCTCTGGCGCCTTAATCCCCGCTGCTTCACCGGCTGCTTTGCACTTTAACATATAAACCATATTTCTGGCGAGGACACGCATAATTTGAAGACCTTCCAGATCTTGCTTCACTTCTTCCGGCGTATTGCCGTATACCATATTCCAGTATCGTGAAGAAACAATGGGCATTTGAGAAATGAGAAAATATTTATTGAGTTGATCTAATGCCGCAACAGTCCCCGCACGTCTGGCCGATAAAATCGCCGCCCCCGGCTTTAAATAAAATGCATTCCTGCCGCCACTGGAATCCGCCCTAAATACACGATCTAGGAAAGAGGTAATCGCACCTGTCGCCGCTGCATAGTGAACAGGTGAACCAAATATAAAACCATCTGCCGTCTCTGCTAAATCTAAAAATTGGTTAACCTTGTCATCAAAGACACACTGTCCTTTACCTGAACACTTGCCACAAGCAATACAACCTGCAATCGGCTTTTTACCAAGCTGAAAAATCTCGCTTTCAACACCTTCAAATGCCAAAGTCTCTTGAATCTCCGTAAGTGCCGTGTAAGTACATCCCTTATCATTTGGACTGCCATTTACCAATAGTACTTTCATTTTTTGCCTCTCTCTCCTCATCCATTACGTTAACAAAATAACGGTGTTTCCATCACCGCTATGCTTTTTCAACAGTATACGTCATTCTAAGCAAAATGTGAATGCCTGATGTGTCTATCAAGCATTTGATGCATCTCCCATATCCCAGCATTCCATTTCAGACAATTGCAAATCCATAATATGACATTATTGTGCGATATTATCGGACATTTTAGTGGCAATTTACCGCTCAAGCCATTGCAACCAAAGGCTTTCGTCACGTTTTTAACAAAGTCTTCAAATCCATTTTTGTATTGCATAATATCATTATTTTGGATAAAATTCAATTGTAATCTTGTGTTGTTCCCTAGCGGTCCCGTCTGCTAAATCGGCAGCTTTCCTGCCCTTTGCCGGTATGCAGTTTCAAGTGATACCTGCCGTGTTGTGTAACAATCGTTTGGCACCCGGTTATCCTTTATTAAAGAAAATAACCACTGCTATGGGTGCCTGACTATTTTATAACCAGACCAGCTAATAAAAGTCAACAACCAATTTTAAATTTTTTGAATAATGCTTGTCCTGAAAAGAAGGTACAGCAAAGCTAGCCATTTTGAAATACGAAC
>JASUSA010000072.1 GCA_030446305.1 Clostridiales bacterium
CAATCGCTTCGAGTGACCGAACGACGGCGTGACCGCCACTGCCGTCTACCTCGCTGAGCTTTAGTAGACCTTTTTCATATCGTGTTTGTTTATCCATATAGTATGAACCTCCTTTATGAGGTTAAGCATAATAGCTGGAGTATAGTCCATGTCAAGAGGGGAAGTGATTATTTGTATTACCGGATAGGCGAAATAGAAAAGAATATGAACGTCAGTATTGACACATTGCGTTATTATGAAAAAATAGGGCTGATTTGTCCTGAAAGAGACGAACACGATCGGCGTCTTTACAGTGATGCGGACGTGGCATGGCTTGAATTTATCTTTCGTTTGAAAGCGACACATATGCCGCTGAAAGAAATAAAAAAATATGCTGAACTGAGAAAGCAGGGAGATGAGACAATTGCAAAGCGCATTGACTTGCTCGAAGAACAGCGAACGCGATTAACACAGGAAAAAAAGACCATTGATGCGTGTCTGTCTTATTTGGAAACGAAGATTACACATTACAAAACCATGATTTAACGTTAAAAGAGAATGTTTACAGTCGAAATGAATGTAGCATTCTCCTTATCAAACAAAAGAAGCATGGGCTAATCTAGCGCATGCTTTGCAAATATTGACAGACAGCCTTTTCGGCATCTGTTTTTCGATTGATTTCAGGCCCGAAGAGTGAATCTCGGAGCATAAGATAGAGATCAATAATGGATTCCATTGCCTGTACACAAGCAGCTGCATCATGTGAAGCAATGGTTTTTTTAAGCTCAGGGATGATTTCTGGCATGTTGAATTCAATTTTTCGAACGCCTTTCGGCAAATAGCCATTTTCTATCTGAAGAAGAGGGCCAATGACGGTTTGTCTTAAGAAAGAAATAAATTCAATGGTTTCAAAGAACTCACCGCGTCCGATTTTAAGCGCTGCATAATGCACCCATATCCAAAAACGATCTTCAATCCATTGATAAGAGGGCATTGGAAAATCGCAGACAGCCTCATTAAGCACATCTGTAAAACAATGATTGCGTGCCCAAATAACAACCGGATTTTCAATGCGATTGCCCAATTGATCGGCAGACACAAACTTGTAATCAACATGAAAAAGGGCATTTTCTTCCTGATAGAGAGCGATCATTAAGCGAGGTTCGCCAACGTGTTCGCCGGTGAAGGCGGATAGGAGTCTGCCGCATCGTCCAACGATTGTCATTCGCGATGCCATGACTTGATCGTAAAGAAGTGGGTCCACAGCGACGACGAGATCAATATCAGAGTAAGTATCCATATCCTGTGTAATATAAGAACCGCCAACGGCGAGGCCAACAATACGGTCGTCTGTTTTGAGCATATTGGATATTTTGTTTAAAAAAGTAGCATGCTTAACGGGGATCATCGATAATCTCCTTTCCATCATATGGCATAAGTCAATTACAGTAAATGAGCTGGTAATATGATAAGAATAGCACAATTACCATAACCATTCAAATGATACAGATCGTTTACCAAAAGAGATAGCAGAACAATTTTAACTTCCTATGTATAGACAGGGAATTGCATCATTGCCTTTAGTTGATTCTTCACGACAATAGGTTGCTTTTTTGTATGATGAAAACACGCCCTATTGTCGCGAAAGGATTAAAATATGAAAGATTCAATATGACCCTCGTATTAAACTGACTGGTCAATGTGGTATAATGATAGCAGTGCTGTCGTCATTCAGTTCGAGATGAACGCCAGCAAATCAGTCACGATGGATATCAAGGAGAACACATATGATTAAAAAATTCGGGTTGAACAAAGCAGATTGTCAAAATTCAATAAGTGTTTTTCCTCATGCTAATAAAAAGGGCATCAAGCTCTACAATATGATATTCCCAATATGGCTGCTGTGGCTGATACCCATTATGTGGTTGATCGTTTTGCCGGCTAACTTTTTGATAGATTTAACGGTTATCGTACTGACCATGAAGTACTTGGGGATTGATCAAATAAAAGTGCATGTAAAAAAGGTGATTTTGCGTGTTTGGCTGCTGGGTTTTGCCGCAGATTTTATTGGCACATTTTGCATGTTTTTGGTGAATTTGATCAATTTTGATTATCAAACGCCTATTGGGCGATGGTGGTACGAAAATCTACAAAATGCTGTTAGCTATAACCCAATTGAAAATATCTATTCATTTCTGTGGGTTGTGGTTTGTATTGCCATCACAAGCTGCTGTATCTATTTTTTAAATTTGAAATTTGGCTTAAAAAAACTAGAACTTGAAGAGCGGCAAAAGCATAAATTGGCATTATCACTAGCTGTTTTCACTGCACCGTATCTCTTTTTATTGCCGACGGCATGGTTCTTTTAACGGATGCAAATGCATTTCAAAAGAGGTGGCTTAGATACATAATATTGAATCATTGAAGACTGCGTATAGGGTGTGATTTATCATACCTAACGTTTTCCAACGCGATAGGCAATTGAAGCAAATGATTAAAAATTTGAACGATCGCATGGATCTGTTTGCTGTTTTATAAGATAATGTGACAGCCATAAGCACAGGTTGCAGATGATAAGCAAATTGCGTTTGACAATGGATTTGATTTTTGTTTTATTATTATTGGAGGTATTATCTGCATGGCAGAAGCAAAAATAACGGCGAAAGGACAAAATCCCATGCACCTTGTAAATAAGGTGAACAATTTAGCGCCTGATTTTATACCTGATGGACTCGTTGAGCCAAATGTCAGGGGTGTGAAAGCAGGCATGCAGGTCAGTGAAATTGTAAAAGAACCACTGGGAAAAATGTTTCAGGCAGCTGAAAAAGAGGGACTTGTACTTTTTCTAGCGTCAGCATATCGCAGTTATGGCTATCAAGAAGACCTTTTTCATAAGAAAGTGTGTACTGTTGGTGCAGAAGCGGCCAATCAATATGTAGCAAAGCCAGGACAGAGCGAACATCAGACTGGGCTTGCAGTTGATATAACTTGTGAAAGTGAGCAATATGACCTTAATGAAACCTTTGCAACAACGAAGGAAGGAAAGTGGTTGAGTAAAAATGCGCATCACTTTGGCTTTATTCTGCGCTATCCTGCTGACAAGGTGTTGCTTACAGGCTATAATAATGAACCATGGCACTTTCGATATATTGGAGACAATGAGATTGCTGCATTTATATATGAAAAGCAGTTGTGTTTAGAAGAATATATTGAAAACACCAGACCTTCCAATTAACAGTATTTTGTCAACCAACGCCGAAAGCAACACGGCATTCGTTGCAATGATTGAAACAAGAAATGACAGAGAAAGAAGTGACAAGAACATGAATCCATTGATTGCAAAAGCACTGGATGAATACGGTTTTATAATGCTTAACCAGCATCGTTATCTCCCAAGCGTTTGTTCAACCGGTGAAACTTGGGAAGGCTTTATGGAAATGATTGAAAAGCGTCAAGTATTCCTGACTAATCTCGTTGAAAAGAAAACAACTTTACTGTCGCCGGCACTTTATGCGGCGATTTCAAAAGAACAGAAAACCATTGGCATTGACAGTGAAACGGCACCCATTTATGCATTTGTGGCAGAAAATCAACCCGTTTCTTCGGAGAACATTCGATTGAGCCTTCAATGGGAAAAAAAGGCAACTGATAAACTGGTCAAAAGACTTGAATCCTGTTTGCGGATTACCGTTTTAAAAGAAGGAAAGCGTCTCAATCAAAATTGGGGAACCTATCGTTGGGGGACCAGTGACAAATGGCGGAATGATTATGAAACCCTTTATGGTGCATTGCCCGATGAGGATTTTGAACAGATGATGACACGTTTATTAAAAAGGGGGATTTCGCCGCGGTATTGCAAGTATTTTTCCCAGTTGATTGATTAACATAATGACGTTTATCGTCTGATGAACGGTTGTCTATTGGTTAACGTAGACGGTTTCGTTGACAATAGAGGTGCATAAGCGGATAAATTGTATAAGAAGATAACAGTATAACAAAAATAACAGTATAACGAAAATAACAGTATAAAAAAATAACGGCATAATAAAAATAATGGTATAACGAAGATCGCTGTATAGTGAAGACAATAATGTATGGAGGTGTACCTTTATACATGAAAATAGGGATAAACGGGAGAATGATATGGCTGATAAACATCTTAAAAAGGAAATGCCATCCATTGATTCATGGCTAAAAGCGGTAAAGTGTGAGCAAAGTGCATCAGAAGAAGGAATGTATCTCGTTCATAATGGCGTCGTTCGACAGACGCCAAAAGCAAAAGTGCGTCAGGGCATTGATGACGGGACAGCGGTGACCGGCATGGTCTTTGGTTATGATTCAGTCAAAGTAGAGGCGGCGGTTGCTGAAACATTAAAAATGCCGGGGATTTTTCATGCACGCGCGTGGCTTAATGAAGGTGAGCTTGAAGTTGGGGATGATATTATGCTCGTCTTAATAGGTGGGGATATTAGACCGCACGTTATTGATGCCTTACAATTTCTCGTTGGAAAACTAAAAAATGAATGTGTCACTGAATTGGAAAAAAAATCGATGAAATAGATCAAATCTGATGCAATTTCATTATAAAAAAATAGAGAGGATTTTAATGAATAGCGCATATCAAAATCCTGTGAAAGGTTGGGTAGTGAACGTTAAAAGGGTGGTCATCGTGTGGGTGGGCATCTTTTTAATAGGCTGTACACCACAGCAGGATGCTGCAATACCAGATTCGAATCCTTTGCCTGTTTCCCAAAATGAAATAACGGATGGGGAAGTTGAAGCACAGCTTCCGAATTTACCAGAAGGATGGCAATATAGCAGTGACGAATGGGCATCGTCAAAAGGTGATTTTAATGATGATGGCATAGATGACCAAATTTTTGTTATTCAAAAAAGTATCGACAGTATATCGGCAGCGGAAGATACCGATCACAATACTACGGACACAAGCGTTACAGATCGCGGCATCGTCGTACTCAAAGGAACTGACATCAATAAGTATGAAGTTGTGGGTATTGGCCTTGATGCCGTTTTGCATGAAGATGAAGGTGGCGTATGGGGAGACCCTTTTGAGAAAGTGACACTGGAAAGCGGTCGTTTTGTGATTGACTATTATGCCGGCAGCAATTGGCGGTGGTACGAATCCTATGTGTTTGAATGGCGAGAAGCAAACTGGTATCTTACAAAGGTAACACAGGGATCGTATTTTAACGGCGATACCCTCCCGGAAGATGCTGATGAAATGGTTTTTGATCTAGAAAATGGTGCTGTGACGCATTGGTCAACAGATGCGGACGGGAACCGCAATGCAGAACGATCGGTTCGGCCAATGAAACCGCTGGTCACGCTCGAGCGCTTTAAAATGCATGACGCGGTTCAGCAATGGTAGCATTATAAACTTATGATTCAATATGTTCAATGCTTTCGGATCGTAAACCTCACAACGTAGATGGGATTCTGATGCAATAAAAAGAGAATGCTAAAAAGCAGATTGGAGCACAAGATGAAAATAGATTTTTATGATTGGGAATTAGCCGATAAAGTACCTCTAAAATATGCTGTGATGATTGCCCGTTACAAAAGGCAACTGCTCTTCGTAAAACACCGTGAGCGCACTTCGTGGGAAGTTCCCGGTGGACATCGTGAAGAAGGTGAAAACATACTGGCTGCTGCAAATCGGGAGCTCTGTGAAGAAACCGGGGCTAACTCATTTCAAATGATACCCATTTGTGTGTACAGTGTTGAAAGTGAAAAGCATCTTGATTATGGGGGACTGTTTTTTGCAGATATATTTGAATTAAATCAGACATTGCAGTATGAAATTGAGACGGTGAAAGGCTTTGATTCATTGCCGGAATCGTTAACCTATCCGGAGATTCAGCCGCGCCTCTTAGAGGAAGTGCTTAAACAACGTAAAAAGGTACTGATGCAAGAATCTAATTTGCCCGGCCCGAGAGGCAACCTTAAACGATTGGATACTTTTATTGACTTCGCGACGGCAATGGAACGGCAAATGTGCCTTAATGCATCAAAGCTTGCTGAAGATGCAAATGATCCGGAGACGTTTGCGCTTATGTGTGGCGTTGCAGCATCTATTGCCCACAACTGTTCAGAGCAAACGGCGTTGGCAATGTGTTATGCGGAACATCCAAGTTGGCGCGTTAGAGAAGGTGTATGCATTGGTTTTCAAAAAGCGGCAGTAAAGATGAAGCCTTCAGAACTGCTGACGGCAATGGCACCTTTAAAAGCAGGTAATCCTTTTCAGCAGCGTGCCTATGTAGCTGGCCTATGTGAACCGGCACTGTTAAATGACTATATTGATGCATCTGTTGTCATAGACAGTTTATATGAGATAACGATGACAGTCTTCGATGAGGCTGACAAGCTCACTGAAGCGCAAACGGCTTTGCGCAAGGCGCTTGGCTATGGATGGAGTGTTGCGATTGCCGCTTCGCCGGATTATGGGATGAAGCAATTCGAAACACTTGCTGAACAGTGCAAATCAAAGCACATCAAATGGATTCTGCGCAATAATCTTAAAAAGAATCGACTGGTGAAAGTGAATGCTGATTGGGTAGCAAAAATGACTCAGCTCGTCTAATCGTTGAGTCATTGCGAAGCCGCCTGAAACGATGTGAATCATACAATTGCCGAATCATTTTAGCAATAGAGGGATGTGACAAAAGCAATGCATAAAAAGTCAGTAAAAATGGAGATTGAAAGATCGAAACCGATTATGATAAAACCGAAACGATTAGAGCCCGGTGATACCATTGCCATCGTAAGCCTTTCATGGGGCGGACTTGGCGATCCGGAACTGTTGCATAAATACGAGATAGCAAAGAAGCGCCTGACAGAAGATTTTCATCTCAATGTCGTCACAATGCCGCATGCGCTGTCTGGCTCAGCATTTATTAACGCTCATCCTGAGTTGAGAGCAAAGGATTTAATGGATGCATTTCGTGATCCTGATATTAATGGGATTTTCAGTGCCATTGGCGGCGATGACAGTGTTCGTATATTGCCTTATATCGACAAAGCTGTTTTCAGGGCCCATCCAAAGGTATTCATGGGCTATTCAGATACGACCATTACACACTTTATGCTGTATCAGGCAGGACTTGTATCCTTCTATGGCCCATCCATCATGTGCGAATTTGGCGAGTATGTTCAAATGCTGCCGTATACAGAAAATGCCGTTAGGAAAGTGCTCTTTGAAGCAACAAAAGATTTCAAGATCTTATCGAGTCCTGAATGGTCAGACGAATATATCCCCTGGTGTGAGGCGAACCAAAATGTTCCGCGAAAGATGAAGCCGGAAGTTCATGGTTATGAGCTGCTACAGGGAGAAGGCCGCGTGAAGGGGCATTTACTTGGCGGCTGTATAGATGTCTTTACCATGTGTATTGGGACCAGCATATGGCCGGATCTATCCGCTTGGGAAGGTGCTCTTTTGTTTATTGAGACCAGCGAAGACAAACCGTCGCCGGACTTCGTTAAATATGTGCTTCGAAATTTGGCGGCACAGGGGATCTTTGATGTCATCAATGGCATTATTGTTGGGAAACCTCAAGGTGAAGTATATTACAAAGATTATCAAGCGGTGCTGATGACGGTGGTTGGTCTTGAAGCGGGCCGTTCTGATCTGCCGATACTCTATAATGTCAATATTGGACATGCCTTTCCAACAGGCGTATTGCCATACGGCATTCAAGCTGAGATTAACTGTGAGGCTAAAACATTGACTTTACTCGAAAATGCAACGTTTTAAACGCTAAAATGGAAGGGAGCTATAGATAGATGCGAGTTGTGAAGACCAATCAGAATGATCCAGATTTTTTGGCGCTTATTCGGACATTAGATGAAGATTTGATATCGCGATATGGCGAATCGCAGAAGCAGTATCAGGCACATAACGGCGTTCAAAAAATCAATACCGTCATGGTCGTCTATGATAATGAGACAGCTGTAGGTTGTGGCGGCTATAAAGTGTATGATGCCATCTCCGTCGAAATAAAAAGAGTGTTTGTTTCGCCAAATATGCGGCGCAAGGGCATTGCAAAAATGATCTTGACGGCACTTGAAGCAGCAGCGAGAGCTGAAGGGTATCAGGAAGCCATTTTAGAAACCGGAACAAAACAAAATGAAGCCATTGAACTCTATCAGCACTTAGGGTATGATATTATTCCAAATTATGGTCCCTACGAACATTTGCCCTATAGTGTCTGTATGAAGAAGCTGCTGTAATTGCAAGGGAATTTATATGTTGACATAAAAATACAATGCGAAAATGCACGTTTGCTGTGATATAATAGAGCAATAAACTTTATGACAACTGGAGTTTTTATGACACAAGATGATAATAAATGGCGAATAATCATTAGTTTTTCTATTCTCTTTGGCTGGGTAATGTCACTTCCCTATGAAGGACCGGTGCTCTTTGCGCTGGCAGATATGAAGGGCATCAACGGCGATCTCGTTAATACGGTTACCGTATTTAGCCATTTTGCCGGCTTATTTTTAAGCCAGTTCTTCGTTAAAGATGTTAAACGCGCTAAACAAGTGGGTCAGCTGGGGCTAGGCGCCGTACTGATGAGCAGTATGCTGCTGCCGTTTACACACAGTAGGGAATGGTTTTTGATTATTCCGTTTGATGCTTTTTTAGCCGGCGTCGTTATTACGGCTTTTGCTTATTTAATTTTTAAAGGCATTTCGCATGATGAAAGACGACCGATTGCCGCAATGCTATTAATCTTTGGCAACCTCGAACTGATATTGGCGCATATTTTGGCAAACAATATTGGAGCGATGCCTGCTTTTGCAGTGATTACGCTTCTTTTGGGCTATGGGTGGTTTCAATTTTCGCGCATTGATATACGCGATATGGAGAAAAGTGCCGTAAAAAAACGCTTAACACTGGTTGAGCCGGAAAGGCGACATCCATTTGTACCGATGCGTCAATACTGGATATTTTTTCTGTTTATTTTTATCATTACGATTAACTCGGGCATCATGTTTTCGGTGATTTATCCCTACTTTGAATCCTTCCCGCTGCTGACGAGCCTTTATACGAATGTACCTTACATTGGGGCGATTTATGTATTGTCGAAGCTTGTTAAAACCAATAAGTTTCAATATCTCTATATTGGACTGGCAATGTGGGGCGTGACCTTTATTCTATTCGCCCTGACGGGACAGACTGCTATGGCATTTGTGGTGATCTGCACGGTTATGTTGGCGGCGTGCGGCATTTTTGATCTGTTTTGGTGGCATACGATGATCACCAATTTCGACAGCGTTGAAAATCCTGCAGGTCTTTTTGGAACGGGATTGGCCATTAATGTATTTGGCGTATGGTCGGGCAGTCTGCTCGGCATGCACCTGATGTCAATGGGTGTTGACAAGATGACGCTCTCTCTTGTAGGGATTGGAATTGTTTTTTTGTGTTTGGTTATTGTTTATCCGTTAAACAGACGTTTATCGGAATTTTTAGAGAACAACGAGTTTGTCTTTGTCATTGCATCGAAAGATCCTGAAAAAGCTGAAGATAAAATTGATGAAGTCAAAGCGGTACTCACCAGAAGAGAATTTGAAGTATTTGAATTGCTCGTATCAGGCATGACAGATGCTGAAATCAGCAAGTCGCTTTATATTTCACCGCATACCACAAAATCACATAATCGCAACATTTATAAAAAACTGGAAGTGGCCAATCGCATTGAGCTGTATGAGAAATACATTTAACGATTGTGGTTTCTTGAACATTATTTCAATAAGGCATCGTTAAGCAGAAGTTGAAAGGGATCACAGTATCCATTAAGAATTGATTTGAAGAACCGCGTTTACAAGCAGGGACATCATAAGATGTCTCTTTTTAATGCCATAAAAGTGCAGCAATACAGCATTCATCATAAAAATCCCCCTAAAAATCAACCCGAATGAGACGATACCCATTCTATCATTTTGAATTGTACCAAGAGTAGAATGAAAATTGAAAAACGGTGTTTTCACAATTACAAGGACAGAGGTGCATGATGAAAAAAGGGAGATTAATGTTGGTGTGGCTATTGCTGCTGTCAATGTGTTTTAATTTCACATACGCAGAAAACAGCCGACCATCCGATCTTGAAGGACACTGGGCTGCGGGAATTATTCAAAATTGGGTAGAAGGTGGCTATTTAAACGGATATCCAGACGGCAGCTACAAACCGGATGGATGGGTAACCCGTGCTGAATTTGTCGTAATGGTCAATCAAATGTTTGGCTATCATACAATTGAGCACGATGATCGTAATTTTAGTGATGTTTCAAAAACAGATTGGTATGCAGATCAGGCACGCACAGGTTATCAAAATGATTACCTCAATTGGATTCAAACGGATGAATTCAAAGGCAATACGCCAATCACGCGTGCAGAGGCAGCCGCTGTACTGGCAATCGTTGCAAAGAAAGAAGTCCAGACGCCAGAGGCAATCCTGAGTGCGTTTAGCGATGGCAATGCAGTGCCGCTATGGAGTAGAGCATATGTTGCAGCAATGGTAGAGGCGGGTTATATGAACGGGTATGAAGATCATACGTTGCGAGTGGGCAATTTAATAACGCGCGCAGAAGCCATCGTCATGATCGATCATGTCGCTGGAATGTTGTATGATAAAGCCATAAAAGAAACATCTGAAGCTGTACCGGAAACCATTAAAGGCAATGTGACCATTACGACGGGTGATGTCGTATTGTATGATAAGACGATCCAAGGTGATTTGCTCCTGGCAGCCGGCATCGGTGAAGGCGATGTTTTCTTAAATCGCATTACGGTTCTGGGCGAGGTCATTGTTCAAGGCGGTGGAGAAAACTCCATTCACTTTAACCAATGTCAATTAGGCGAAATGATTGTTGATAAACCTGTCGGGAATATTCGCGTTGTTTCAAATGACAGTAAAGTGACTGACGTGGTTCTCCAGTCGAATGCTATTTTAGAAGGTTTTTTCAATGAGACAGATCTCAGTGTGCGAACACCGGGCATTAGATTTCAGTTAGATGGTGTATTTCATCGCGTGATCGTTGATGAAACAGCTGAATTTGAAGTGAGCAAAGGGGCAAAAATTCGAACAATAATCTTCAATAAACCTGCGGCTGTCAGCGGTGATGGCGAAATTGAGAGCGCCGTTGTTGAGGCTGACGGGGTTACGGTAGCGCAGGGAGTTCAACAAAGAACCACTGCACCAGGAATTGATGCCAGTGGCGTTAAAGTCAACACCGCTGAAAAGAAACAGACGACTTCCAGCAGTAATGCAGGCGGTGGCAATAATGGCGGCAATTCGCCGGATACAGCATTGCCAACAACTGGCGGCAGCGGTGCTATTACCGTGGGCGGTGTTACCGCATCGGGCGTGACATTGACGTATGACAAGGCTTCTGATGACCGTAGTGCACAGGCTGCCTTGACATACCTTGCGTATTACAGCACCGCAGACAATCTAACCGATACAGCGGCGACCAAAGCCAACGGCACGCCATTTGGCACTGCACAGGCAGATATCGCCAGCATCGCCATAACCGGATTGGCCGAAAATACAACCTATTATTTCAATGTAATGGTAACAGATGAGGCGGGCAATCAATCGGCGTATACCAGTACCAGTGCTAAAACAGCACTGTCTGCAGATACCGCATTGCCAACAGTCGGCGGCAGTGGTGCCATTACCACGGGCGGCGTTACCACTTCGGGTGTGACACTGACATATGCCAAGGCTTCTGATAACCGTAGTGCACAGGCTGCCTTGACATACCGTGCGTATTACAGCACGACAGACAACCTAAGCGATACAGCGGCGACCAAAGCCAACGGCACGCCATTTGGCACTGCACAGGCAGATATCACCAGCATCGCCGTAACCGGGTTGGCTGAAAATACAACGTATTATTTTAATGTAATGGTGACGGATGAGGCAGGCAATCAATCAGCGTATACCAGTACCAGTGTCAAAACAGCACTGTCACCTGACACCGCATTGCCAACAGTCGGCGGCAGTGGTGCCATTGCCGTGAGTGGGATTACCACTTCGGGCGTGACACTGACATATGCCAATGCTTCGGATAACCGCAGTACACAGTCTGCCCTGACATACCTTGCGTATTACAGCACAGCAGACAATCTAAGCGATACAGCGGCGACCAAAGCCAACGGCACGCCATTTGGCACTGCACAGGCAGATATCACCAGTATCGCCATAACCGGATTAGCCGAAAATACAACCTATTATTTTAATGTAATGGTGACAGATGAGGCAGGCAATCAATCGGCATACATCAGCACCAACGCTAAAACGACATTTTCACCTGGTGATGGATCGCCAAGTGATCCGTTTAAGATCACGACCATTGAAGCATTGGCAAAAGTTGGTTCAGGTGTTGATGGCTGGCTGAGTTCATCAGATTATTTGCTTTTCAATGATTTAGACTTTCAGGATGCGTCAAGTTACAGCAGCGGTACTGTAAACACGGCGTTTACATCGGGGACGGGCTGGACGCCGCTGCCAGAATTAACGGGAACATTTAATGGCGGGTCGCATACCATTGACAATCTTTATATTAATAACACAGCTTTGAGTAGAACGGGGCTTATATCGGTTGCCAGAGGACCGATAACCGATTTGCATTTAACAAATGTCGATGTCACAGGTGGCAGCACTACAGGCACCATTGCAGGCGAGACGCGTAATAATGTCAGAAACTGCACCAGTTCGGGAACGGTAACCGGTAACAACAGTGTTGGTGGTCTCATTGGCTTTGCAGGGGATCAGGCTGTTTACTATTGCCATACGAATGGAACGGTAACCGGATATAAAGACGTTGGCGGTATGGTGGGAACTGCTTCTCGCAGCAATATTTACTACGCTTATTCAAAAGCCAATGTATACAGCGGTTATGATAATTTAGGCGGGCTTATAGGTGCCATCGATCATGCAAATGTCACTGGCTGTTATGCATCCGGCAATGTATTCGGCAATATTAACAGCACCGGCGCCCAGCATGTTGGGGGTCTTTGCGGCTATGTTTACGGCGGAATATACAACAGCTATGCAACAGGTGATGTTAATGGCAACGGTGCCAATCGCGTCGGCGGTTTAGCAGGTCATCTTTCTGGGACGGGCTATTCGACATCTAAAACCTATGCATCCGGCATCGTTTCAGGTAATTCGGATGTCGGCGGTCTTATAGGGCGCATTGGAAATAGCACCCAAAACAGTATTGCGTTTAATCCGGTGGTGACCGGCAATTTATATGTTAATCGCTATGCGGGGTTTTTAACCTCTTCAAATGTCATTGATGGCGCATATGCATATCAGAACATGAACATTGTGCCAAAGGGATCAAGTACCATTGTGGACAATTCCGTTTATGAAATCATAACCGAACGCGGGGGTGCCAATTTAATGGTTCTCAATAATGCGCTGCTGGGACCGATGAGCAGTTGGGACTTTGATACAGCCGATGCTGATAACGACATGGTTTACTGGCAAATTTTAAGCGGTGCAGACAGACCGATACTGTTTGTTAAAGAGGATGGCCAGTATAGACGCCTAGGTGATGATGACGGAAAACTGACAGATCGATCGGCGCCAATGGCTGTTGTTTATGTACCGTCAGTGAATGCCGTCAGCGTTACCACATCATCTGCATTAGAAATACACTTTAATGAAGCCATTCAAAAGGGAAGCGGCAACCTTGTAATTAAAAAATTAGGAACAAACGATGTATTCGAAACAGTTGATGTCAAAGGTGTCAATGCTGTAATCAACGATAAAGTGCTGCGGATTTCACCAACGATGCCATTGGCAAATACAACGGCTTACTATGTGAATATTGACAGTGGCGCCGTAGAAGACATTGTCGGCAATGACTATACGGGTATTACAGATGATACGACTTGGCGGTTTACCACAGAATA
>JASUSA010000073.1 GCA_030446305.1 Clostridiales bacterium
TGTAACAAATGACTACGGCAAAACAAGGGAGCTATTTCATCGTGGCATTGACAAAGCCAAAGAGCAAGGCAAAGTCAAATCACGTGGACTAAAACAGCAGCGGATAATTGGTGTAATGATGAGTGGTCATGATGGCAGACGTGGCTATATTTATCATGCCGCCGTTGATCTTACATATCGAAACATGGGGATTGCGACACAACTGCTTTCGCACGTTTTGGCTGCGCTTAAATCGGAGGGAATTCATAAAGTAGCACTAGTGGTCTTTTGTGATAACCAGCTTGGCAATGCCTTTTGGCAATCGCATGGATTTGAGGCGCGTCAGGACTTGGTTTATCGCAATAAATCACTAAATGATGAAAATTCGTAATACTAAACATAATCATTGATAGCATATCGTTAGATACTCATCTAACGATATGCTTTAAAACGCGGCGATGATATAAAGGCAATGATATAAAAGCGATGATATGCAATGCTGTGATATCAATGAAGCAGGAATATTCAGCATATGGCATACCTGTGATGAAACATACTTATATGTTGACAAAATGAAATTTAATGATGTACAACAATGTTAGATAAACATGAAATGAAAAGCGCAAAAACAATGAATATCGAACGCTATTCTTTTTATCATAACGATAGAATGCATTGATACAACTTGCAAAGGTGAAGCGAACATTGTGCAGTGATGGGCAAGTACCTTTCAATGATGATTTTACGAATCGGAAAATGGCGTAGATTAAATGGGAAAGGAAGGCGATATTGATATGGGAACGCGTAAAACGAAGGTGACATTTATCGTAAATCCCGTCGTGGAATTTATTTGTGGATTAGATTTTTTAGCAAATGAAAAAAAATACAATCAACTATTTCAAGAATATCACTATGAACAGGATGAAACGGTAAAAGCCAAGGTACAGTTTATGGCCAGCAATGTATCGCGCTTCTTGGAAAAAGAAATTGAGTACTTTTTTAACTTGCCTGAAATCATTGATGTATTGGGAAGAATTCTGATTGGAAATCCTCATTTGGAGCATGTCGATGACTTTGTTGGATATCTTGAAAAACTCAATGCAAAGACATTGCTTGTTTATATTTTAGAACGTTTTTATTTTGATGATCCCCTACAGGCGGAAACGATTATTAATTTAATCAATAATCGCGACCAATACGAGCATATTTTTTCTTTTATTACGCGGTCTGAATTTGCTTCTGAGGAAACAAAAGAAAAGCTTTTGGATATGATTGAAAGCCCTGAGGAAATAAAATTCAGATTGACATTGCTGCTGCGGCAGTTTTATGAAAAATGTTATGCCCCAATAGAAGATGAAATTATTGATGCCCTAAAGGCTGGCAAGGTGAAATTTGAAAACCTGTTTAACGAAGATCAGGCATCTTTCTTTAAAGAATACCTAAGAGAACAAGCCGTTAAAGATGTCTCAGACTTTGTGGTGAATGTCAGTTACTTTTTCCAAATCGGTAGATGGAAATTTCTCATTGTACCGCAAAACAATATTGAATATATCAGTATTGGTATGCATGCAGATCGTTTTTCGCAAAGCAGTTTTCAAAAGATAAGTGCGAAAAAATTATTGAAACTGCTGGCAGATGAAAAAAGATTCGAAATGATTCAACTCTTGGGGGAAAAAACATGGTATGGACATGAGTTAGCTGAAGCGCTCGGCATTACCCCTCCCACCGTCTCATACCACATCAATGCTATGCTGGAGCTGGGACTTATTTTTCTTGAAAAGGACAGCAATAAAACATATTATCAGCTTGATAAAGAAAAGCTGAGACAGATGCTCCAGTTGGTTGAAATCAGTTTGCTTAGTGAGAAGTGATTGCAAAACAAATTAGATGAATATCGAATGATCGGCTAAATTTTTGTGATAATCTAATTTTTGACGTTATCATATACGAATAAGAAAGGAATGGCTATTTGGATTATGATGAATCATTTTAGAGTAGCAAGGCATACAGCAAATCTAGAAGCGATAGAACGATTCTATGTTGACATACTGGGATTGAAACAAATGGGAACTTTTGAGGAAGAGGATTATCAAGGTGTTTTTATTGGCGAGAGAGGCCAAACGTGGCATCTCGAGTATACTCAAAGCAAAGAAGCACCTCAGCATAGACCTGATGACGATGATCTGCTGGTTTTCTATTTGGGAGATTATGAAAAATACACCCAATGTGTTGAACGGCTCTTAGAGAGCGGTGTAGCCAATGTCGCCCCAAAAAATCCCTACTGGGATCGTTGGGGAAAAACATTCCTCGATCCGGATGGTTATAGAATTGTCATTTGCCATCGTGAGTGGACGAATGAATAGGAGGCAAAGCGTTTATGATGTATCATATCAATCTATTGTTATTTGACCAATTTGAATTGCTCGATGCTTTTGGACCCGCTGAAATATTTGGCAAAGCACCGGAAATATTTACATTGCACTATTATTCGCGGCATGGAGGGGTTATAAAAAGCGCGCAAGACACGCAAATATTAACGGAAATTTATGCTTCGCAACCCCAGCATACCAATATACTTTTGCTGCCGGGCGGTGAAGGTACCAGAAAGCTGGTTCAGCGTGCTGAAGACATAAACGATATAAAAAGGTTTGCTGAGGAGGCAGACTATGTGTTGAGTGTTTGTACAGGTGCGGCACTCCTGGCTAAAGCAGGTGTGCTGGATGGTAAAAGAGCGACAACCAATAAACGTGCTTTTGAATGGGTAAAGTCGCAACGCTCTGCGGTTGACTGGGTAAAACGCGCAAGATGGGTGAAAGACGATAAGTACTATACCTCATCGGGCATTACGGCGGGGATGGATATGAGTTTAGGGTTTATTAACGATACCGTCAGCCCGGAAAAGGCTAGAGAAATTAGCAAACGAATCGAATACATTTGGCATGAAGACAGTTCAGAAGATCCATTTGCAGATTTGTATGAAGGGTGATCAGATCGATTGTAAAAGTGCAAAATTGCGAATAGATGGAGAAGCGAATAGATGAAGAAGCGAATAGATGAAGAAGCGAGTTAACGAATAAACGAAGACAGATGCGATTGTTAAAACGATTGCTGTTATTAACGATGCTCAGTTTAACAGGATGTCAGAGTGACACGACTGATTAGGCTTGTATTTGAGGTGAATAAAATGGATGACAAACAGAACACAAAGACGATTTATCATAAGCGCACTAAATTTACAAGACGCCAAATCGTTGGTGCCGTGCTGTCAACTGTTATGGCTTGTTTGTGTATGTATGGATTGTATAGCATGGCATTTCCGGTTGATACAACCGATCAGACGGCACTCGAATCGGCGATTAATGATTATTTTTCAACTGAAAATGTTGAGGTAGCAATCAGAGCACAGCAAAAGACAGGGCGTCGCATCGTTGTCTTCTATGAGCGGAAAGGCTATAGGGGGCATTACGGCATTGCCAATTTAGAAAAAGGTTTATTCGGGAAATCACGATTTTTAGATGCGAATTTACGCGACTGGCCACTTTATAGCTATGGCTACAGCAGAGATAAAAATCACTTATTGCTTTATGGCATTAATGATTTGCAGGATGTTGCAGCCTATGCCATTTATCCTGCTGACGATACGAGTGCTGAACCCATTTACAGGGGTGAAGCTGAAACAGGACCTTTTCTGCACATCATTGAACTAGGTCACCCAGAAGATTACATTGGCAATCAGTTTGTTCATTATTATGATGAAAATGGCAATGAACTGGACTTCAATGCACTGTGGAAAGAGGCGCCACAGCCGGAGGAAGGCAGGACACACGGTGTCGGGACTGCCGAATTGGGGATGCCATATGTCTTGATTGGTATTGTTTTTGTTATTGGCATCGTTCTTGTTCGGTATTTCTTAACGACATAATGATTGTGAAAAGGCAGGGGTTCAAATTGAATTGTAAACCGTTGCATGGACGGTTTGATGGCAAAGGCAGGTAAAGAATGGGCTCTGATAAAAAGAATGAACAATTACAACCGACCGCAACGTGTACAGACGATATCAAAGAACTATCAGAAATGACACTTGATGAATTGTGGCAGCTGTTTCCAATTATTTTAAAACCACATCATGAAGCCTATCAGAACTGGTATGCAACTGAAGCTCAAAAACTTATTAAGCTTACAGAAAATACACTTGCTCGGATTAATCATGTCGGCAGCACTGCTGTTAAAGGCTTATTATCTAAGCCGACGGTCGATATATTGTTAGAGCTAAAAAATGATAGTGACACGCTGAATGTTAGGGCGGTACTGCAACATGCTGGATGGTCGCTGATGTCATCACAAACTGAACCTTTTTGGCATGAAGTCTTTAACAAGGGTTATACAAAATATGGATTTTCAGAAAAAGTATATAACTTACACGTTCGATACAACGGAGATTGGAACGAGCTCTATTTTCGAGATTACCTTATGGAACACAAAGCGATAGCGGATGCGTATGGACAGCTAAAACTGTCATTATTGGATCAATATCGCAATGATCGAGATGGGTATACAGCGGCGAAAACAGATTTTGTCAACAAATACACAAAAATTGCAAGATCATGCTATGGCAATCGCTATCTTCAAGAACCATAACGTGCAGCACTAAAATTTTATCTTAATAGGGTATTTGCCAATCCGTGGATTTACAGTATTGCTGAATGAGGCAACAAAGAAGTGAGGTCTCTTTTATGAATTTTAAAAAGCATATACAAGTCTATCAAGGGCTTCCCAAAAGTGTTTATATTCTCTTCATATCCATTGTCATTAACAAAATCGGCGGTTTTATCGCGCCGTTAATGGTACTGATTCTTACGGTAAAGATTGGATTGCCCGATGCGCAAGTGGGGTTGGTTTCAACGATTGCACTGCTGACGCAAGCGCCTTTTGTGATGGCCGGCGGCAGTCTGGTCGATCGGTTTGGCGCGAAAAAGACAATTGTCGTCCTGCATACGATCGGTGCGCTTTTTTATCTGGTGTGTGCAGCGCTTAAGCCGGGGGTATGGCTTGCCGTTCTTATGATTTTTACTTCTGACTTATACGCAATGGCGTCACCGGCGCCCAATGCATTGATACCGATTGTCACATCAAAAGACAAGGTGAAAAACGCGTATTCGCTGATGTATTTGGGCTTAAACCTAGGTTTGGCGATTGGGCCGCTTATTGGTGGCTTATTGTTCAATGAATACTTAAGCCTACTGTTCGTCATTGATGCAATTACCACATTGGTTTCGACAGGACTTGTGCTGTTCCTCTTTGATGACCAACAGGATGCGCAAGCTGTGGCAAATGATGAAGGAGAAGGTGAAGCAGCTTTGGAAATGCCTTCAATGCTGCAGTTTTTAAAAAATAATCCAATGCTTATTTTTGTCAGTGTCGCGCTGTTGTTCTTTAATTTCAGTTATATTCAATGGAATTTCCTGTTGCCACTGCAGACGGTAATGCTCTTTAGTGATAGTGGGCCAAAATTTTTCAGCTTGCTTTTGAGCATAAATGCCATTACCGTTGTCGCGCTTTCACCTATTCTGACTTCTGTAACACAAAAGCTTGCATCGTTAAAAAGTATGTTTCTCGGCGGCGTCTTCTACATTGTTTCATTTTTGATGTTTGCAATGAGCCATAACATGCCATTGTTTGTAGCATCCATTATTGTGATGACGATTGGTGAAATCATGATTGCCATTAATATGAATCATTACATTGCGGCTTCAACGCCTAAAAAGTTATTGGGGCGAGCAAATTCCCTTATTTTCATTATTAGCGGTGCAGGTTATGCGATGGGGCCCGTGATCATGGGTGCTTTTTTAACAGCAGTCACTTACCAGTCCGCATGGATTATTACATCAGGGGTAACGGCTGTTGCGACGGTTGTTATGTATGGCCTCAGTAAAATTGATAAACAGCATAATAATTGAGAACATCAGCGGCGATTAATGAAGATAACATCAAAGATCTATAGAAATGTCGTTTTATAGACGAAAGAAAACTTTATAATAGCGTTTAATTGCGTTTTTGCTGCAATATGGTGAATTGCCATCTTATTTAGAGCTACGCATCTTATGGTGAAAGGATTGAAATTTAAATGCTATAATTGATTCATGCAATAACTTCATGCAATAACTTCATACAAAAAGATCGATTTAAACGATAAAAAGATGCGTTCGAGCGAAGCTCGCTGAACACAAAAGACAATATGGATGCAATGAGTCGAAGACAAGGAAAAGGACAAGGAAAAAGACAAGTGCTTCAGATCATAATGAAGCATTAAAATGCCCAAAAGGAAGGGTATCAATGACTGAAAATAAGATCTTTACACGTTTTATAGACTGGGCGGAACGAATTGATAATATCAGAATGGTCGTATTGACAAGTACAATGGCAGATGCGAAAGCACAAACGGATTTTCTATCCGACTATGACGTCGAATTATATGTGCATTCGCTTGTACCATTTCTTGAAAATGACAAATGGTTTGAAGCGCTTGGAGATGTGATGGTGAGATGGCCGCTAAATCCGGCATCAACTTTTGATAAAGCGTGGGTTACACGACTCGTATTGTTTGAAGATGGTACCCGGATTGACTTTCAGGTCACAGCCAATCTTGAAATTGCATCAGCGCATTATGATAATGGCTGTAAAGTACTGCTGGATAAAGATGGATTGGCCGCGCAAATTGCAGCACCTACTTATACGGCCTATAACGTTCGCAAGCCTACAGAAGCGATATATCTGAAAGTGACCAGTGAGTTCTGGTGGAATGCTTATTATGTGCCCAAATACCTGTGGCGTGAACAACTGCCTTTTGCCAAATACATGATGGATTACATTTTGCGGTATAAATATGTCCACCAAATGGTGGATTGGTATATTGGTCTTGCACATAAGTGGCAGGTGGAAACGGGTGCCCTCGGCAAATATTATTCCGTATTGCTGCCGAAGGAGATTTGGCAGGCATATGAAGCGACCTTTGCCGGTGCAGATCTTCAGGAAAACTGGGATGCATTTTACAGACTAATCGACTTCTTTCGAATGCTTTCAAAAGAAGTTGGTACGAAACTGGGTTACCCTTATCCTGAAAAAATAGATCAGCAAGTAACCGCCTTTTGCAGACAAATTCAGCGAACGCCTAAATCCACTAAAACGCGTTGAATGTCAGTTCGTGATGTGATCAAAAAGAGCGATGATGCAATCAATGATACGATGATAAAATAATATGATGATGAGCTAATACGATGATGAAATTAATCATACTCTGATGAAAAGACACGATGATGATAGGGTACAGAATGCAATGAAAGTGAGCGTATGGAGATGATTTTAAAAAGAGATACAGATGATTTAGTAGCTTATTTAATCGACAGCGATATTATTGATTATCACGACCAGAATGTAAAAGAAATGGCAGAAAAACTTAAAAGTCAATATGGCCAGGGCATCTCACTTGTCAAAGGCATTTTCGAATTCGTACGAGATGAAATCGCACATTCAATTGATATTGGCGGTAAAAACGTAACCTGTACAGCATCGGAGGTTTTAACATACAGAGAGGGATTTTGTTATGCAAAATCGCATTTGATGGCAGCATTGCTTCGCTATAACGGTTTTCCGACAGGCTTCTGTTATCAAAGACTGCTATTGGACGATGAGACGGCACCTTATCTTATCTTGCATGGCCTAAATGCTGTTTATTTAAAAGATTCGGATAGATGGATTCGATTGGATGCAAGGGGTAATAAAGCAAATGTCAATGCGCAGTTCAGTACCGAAAGCGAAATACTGGCTTTTCCGGTTCGCACAGCGGTGGGTGAAGCTGATATTCCGGTGATCTTTCATGAACCCGATGCCAAAGTTATTGCAAAGCTGCAATCACATCACAGCGTTGAAGCGCTGCTTGCTGATTTGCCAAGGAAACTGGCATGTGAATAATGCAGCAAATAATGCGTGAAAAATACAGCTGATTGCATCGAGACTGCATTGATGATATCATGGAAAATCAAAGCTGGAATACTGTTGAAATTGGATGGTGCGCATTAAAGTGCTGCTGTCCGAAGGGAGGAAACGATGATAAAGCCATTGACGATGACGTCTGACGAAATTGAAGCCATTATGCGCATCTGGTATGATGCCACAATAAAAGCACATCCCTTTATACCAGTCAGCTACTGGCAGGGAAATTATGAGATTGTCAAAAATGAATACATTCCCGGCAGTGAGACCTTTCTCTATTGCGAAGGCAGTGAAGCGAAAGGTTTTATTAGTATCATCGAACGGGTATTTATCGGCGCGTTATTTGTTGATCCGGCTCATCAGGGACAAGGTATTGGTAAGCAACTACTGTCTTATGTCATGAATAAATACGAAAACTTGTCGCTTGCCGTTTACATTCAAAATGAAAATGCCGTATCATTTTATCGTAAAATGGGATTTTCAGTGATTTCAGAACAGCTAAACAGTGATTCTCAAGTGCCTGAATATTTAATGAGCATTAGAGGCACGTCTGCCGGCGAAAAGGAGTGATGCGAGCATGTCAAAAATCAATACCATCATTTTCGACGCAGGGGGTGTCCTGTTTTATATTCGCGAATTTAGAAATGATGTGATCAGGCGGGTACTGAAATCAATGGGTTATCATCAGGAACTGGTTGAAGCGGCAATGCACAGGGGCAATACATTTGATACGCGCTATTTTGAATCACATGATGCGATTAGCAGTTGGGAAGACGAGCGCAATTGGCTTGAATCACGGTCGCGGGCGATTGCTGATGCAGTCAATGCAAATGACGTGACACTGGCGGATAAACTTAAATACCTTGCGTTTGACACATTCCAGTATCAGCTCTATGATGAAACCATTGAAGTATTGGAAAGCCTAAAACGTCAATATATGCTTGTCGTGCTATCCAATGCGACTGCTACACTGGACTGGGCATTTGACTACCTTGATCTTCGACAGTATTTCGATGAAGTAATTATTTCGTCTTATGAGCATTGCGAGAAACCTGATTCCAGGCTTTATCATATTGCACTCAATAAAATTAGCAAAGCGCCCAGTGAATGCGTCTTCATTGATGATCGCATCAAAAATGTTGAAGCAGCTATGGCTTTGGGTATTTTATCATATCACTTGCAAAGGAAACAGGGCATGACGCTTGATGATTTTGAAGCGTTTATAAGCAATTTGGATAATTGAGGCAATTGCATTATAAAGATTTTAACCTCATCGCTGCAATAGATATATTCTAAATACGTATATTCTAAAACAAGAAGGCAAAATCGACCGGCTGTCACAAAGAATCATTTCAAAGTTAATATACAGTAGCCCTCCATAGCAAAATCATGTATAATCACATAAAATAAGTATCGTAATATAGCCGTTAGTTTTAGATAGTTAGAGGTGTAGAAAGGAAAACAATGGAACAATTTTTTAATCAGTATACCATCACAGATGATAAAACCAAGATGGATGAAAAGACGATTGCAAATCTCTTGCATCAGTCCTATTGGGCAGCAAACAGACCAGATGAAACGATACACCAAAGCATCGTAAATTCAACATGCTTTGGTATCTTTGATGCAGCGGGAAACCAAGTCGGTTTTGCGAGAATCATAAGTGACTTTGCCACAATGTACTGGCTTTGTGATGTTGTGATTGACGAAAGACACAGGGGAAAAGGCCTTGGGAAACAGCTTGTTGAATTGATTGTCAATGATGAACGCTTCCGAACGCTTTCAGGAAAGCTTGCAACAAACGATGCGCATAAACTCTATGAAGCTTATGGCTTTGTCAGCGATGGTGCCAAATATATGCAAAAATCGAAATAGAGAACATTGTTGGGCAACCTATATCTGTGTGTTGCAATTGACGGATCAATGCAGCACATTTTGTTTTATGAAACAGCTAAGATTATAACAAAAGAGGTCGAAAAAGATGCATATCATATCTGTAAGAGAAGAAGCAGCGTACGAAACGATTGCAATAGCTTACTTTCAAGAAAAATGGGCTAATGAAAACACAATGAACATCTATCAGGACTGTATCAGCAACTGTATGAAAGCGTCAAATGACTTACCACAATGGTATCTGATGCTGGATGGTCAACAACCTGTAGGGTGTGCGGGTCTCATTACAAATGATTTTATCAGTAGAATGGATTTGTACCCGTGGATTTGTGCACTGTATATTGAAAAAAGCTATAGAGGGCGTCGCTTGAGCTTTCAATTATTGGAAAAGGCGCGCTCAGATGCAGCGCGCTTTGGATTTGAGCAGGTTTATTTGTGTACCGATCACATTGGATTTTATGAAAAAGATGGATTCAAATGGATTGGAACCGGCTACCATCCTTGGGGTAAATCATCGAGAATTTATCAAAAGAGCACTTAAGGAAAAATACATATAGCGATACTGTCGATTAACTTAAGTTCAAATTGGTGGCGCCGGGTTGCGTGAAAATAGAAATAAAGGAAGTCTTCGATCTTAATTTGTGGAAATAACCTATTGAAAAGAGGTCCAGGAATCATTGTAATGTATGATAACATAAAGGATGCAAACATATGGCGCCTACATATAAAACAGTAACAATACCATATTTACCGCCGAAGATTAAAAAGAGCCTTGATGGCAAAAGTGTGATCCCGGTACAGCTCGGACATTCTAATGCGAGCGTTTATCAAGTAAAGGCGTCAGGTACTGAATGGTACCTTAAAATTGAAAGGCAGAACGAAGCGTTTACACGTGAACAGCAAATCATGGCATGGCTAAAAGGGAAGCTGCCTGTTCCTGATATAATCATGCGGTGTGAAGAAAATGGTTATGATTTCTTACTAATGACAAAAGCCCCCGGTGAAATGGCATGCAGCGACCGAATGCTAAAAGAACCGCAACAGATGGTACAGGCACTTGCAGATGGTATAAAGCGACTGCATCAAGTTAATATTAGCGATTGTCCGTATCACTTTTCATTGGACACTAAGTTAAAACTGGCATACGAGCGTATTCTGAGAGGTGAAGTCTCAATGAAAGATTGGGAACTTGATAATGATTTTGCCTCACCCGAGGCGCTCTATGCGTATTTAGCTGCTAATAAACCTGTCGAAGCGCCGGTGTTTACACATGGCGACTATTGCCTTCCCAATATTTTTATAACGGGAAATCGAGCAACCGGTTATATAGATTTAGGCAGGGCTGGTGTCGCAGATATGTGGCAAGACATTGCTTTATGTATTCGTTCGTTGACGCATAACCTTAATACAACGGCCTATCATCAACTGTTTTTTGAAGTACTCGGTGTGGTCCCGGACGATGAGAAAATCAAATACTATATATTATTGGATGAGCTGTTCTAAGCGGTTCATTTATGATTCAAGGAAAGAGAAGTGTGACCACTATTGAAAGAAAAAGAAATACACTTGGCAGTGACAGTGCAAAATGAAGCGGTTGGCTGTAAAGCGGCTGTAGAAATGATGAATGAACTTTCGGCAACACTTGAAATGATCACGGGAAGCAGTGGCACAACATCCTTTAGCACTGATGACATGCAGGACCCACGCGCACTGTTCGTCATTGCCAGGACAAGTGAAGGTACTGCGGTTGGCTGCGGCGCATTTAGGCCAATGAATGACTCAACCGCTGAAATTAAGCGAATGTATGCCAAAGAAAAAGGCCGTGGCATAGGCGCGCTGATACTCTCGCACCTTGAAAGAGAGGCGAAACAAATGGGGTATTCAAGGATATGGCTGGAGACGCGGCGTATCAATGAAAATGCGGTACAATTTTACAAGGATCATGGTTATCAGTGCATACCCAATTATGGAAAATATGCTGGCAATGCGCTTGCTATTTGTTTTGAAAAGAAGCTATGATACAGTTTATAGTTAAGGTAATAATGCAATTTCCTCAACGACAGTACTGTCTTGATGGAAGTAATTCAGGATGTGTCATCATAAATACGAGCATTTTGCTGTGGACGATTGTGGGAAGGGAAAAACATATGAAAATTTTACTGCTGATGGCAAATGGCGTTGAAATGCTTGAGGCCAGTGCCTTTATTGATGTATTCGGATGGTATCGAACCTATGGTGATGGTGATATTGAGGTTATTACCTGCGGTCTTGAGAAGAAGATCGTAACGACTTTCAATATTCCGCTGGAAGTGGATATGTGCGTTGATGAAGTAAAGGCAGAAGATTATGATGCATTGGCGATACCTGGCGGATTTGGTACATATGGGTTCTATGAAGATGCTTACAGTGAGCCGGTTCAAAATTTGATCAGCACATTTCATACAGCCCATAAATGGATTGCCTCTATTTGCGTCGGTGCATTGCCGATTGGCAAAAGCGGTATCCTAAAAGGACGAAAAGCAACAACCTATCACCTGATGGACAAACGGCGGCAAGCACAACTTGCGGCTTTTGATGTTGAAATCATTGATGCGCCCGTTGTTGTTGATGACAAAATTATAACATCGTGGTGTCCATCTACCGCGGTTGAAGTTGCGTTTGAACTACTACAGCAATTGGCAGGTGAAACAGCAGCGTCGTCTATCAGATATTTGATGGGCTTTTGATTTTTTGACTTTTAAAGAAACGTACAGACAATGAATATTGGGAGGCGTGTATGTCACAGATTATAGTCGTCTTTATACTCACCGTGGTCATTCACTTTATCAACACATTGGCATATGCCGTTAGAATTGTGGGGATTAGAACGGGGCGAATTGCCATTTCATTTGCGCTGTTTAATATTGTCGTACTCGTATCGAGAATTGCCAACACCGTTCAGGCGCCATTGCTGGCCAAAACGGTTGAAAACAGCATCAACGGCGGCTTTGCCGGAAATTTGATGCTGAATTTTAGATATATCTTATTGGCGGCGACGGTAGGCACGATCCTAGCGGCATTGTTTATACCGACATTTCAAAGGCTTTATGCGATCGCCGTTGAAAAATTCAATGTTTATAAGTCGGTACCGCGACTGCTGCTGCACAGCTTTTCAAGAGCCGGCGTCAAACAATTCAGCATGAATCTTAAGGCACCTTCTAGAAATAATCTCACTCAGCTGAAAACAGTATCGGATTTTCCAGTTCGTATGACAGTTCTCAATACGCTCGCGGTGGCGATGCTCACAGTCGGCGTGTTGGCCTCGCTTTATGCAGGCGTATTGGCGCCGGCGTATCGTACAACTGCCAGTACGCTTAGTTCTGTCATTACAGGGTTATCAACGATTTTGTTGTTTGTATTTATTGACCCGCAACTGTCAATTATGACGGATGAGGTGCTGGAAGGTGAGAAGAGCGAAGGTGAATTTAGACGAACGGTAACGTTTATGGTATTTGGTCGCGTTATGGGAACAATGCTTGCACAAGTCATGCTGTTTCCGGCAGCACATGTCATTGCCTATATTGCATCCAATGTGATTTAAAGTCTGGATTACGCATGCGTAAAAGTACAGTGCAAATAGCGATAGACCAGTAAGCTGAAGATGGAACAGATGTGTGATGAAATCATTGTGCAGTTGCTTGGTAAAGCGATGGCAACAAAAAGACCTTAACTCAAATGTAGAAAGGCAGTGAACGACAAATGAGCAGTAAAAACAGTCAACAGCATTCTTTACCGATTTCCGGGAAGATTGAAAGAGAAGGTCAGCAAAATGAAATGCGGCGGCTAAACGTAGGCATATTGCTTTTTAATGAAGTGGAAGTGCTTGATTTCGCAGGCCCTTTTGAAGTGTTTAGCCTTGCTGAAAATGTTGAAACGCAAATGAAGTGCTTCCGCGTTTTTACTTTCGCCGAATATGCGTCGCCTGTTTCGGCACGTAATGGCCTGCGCGTTTGCCCTGATTATACGTTTGAAGATGTACC
>JASUSA010000074.1 GCA_030446305.1 Clostridiales bacterium
TTTGCTTTTTTATTTGCTTTTTTATTTGTTTTATTATTTGCTTTATGTTCGCTATCAACAATTTTCCAGATCTCATCAAGTTTGCGTTTCTTGTCTTCCTTAAACATTCTTCTCAATTCATAATAATCGTCATCCTCACCACCTATAGCATCCAATCTTTTATCGTTAACCATTGTCATAATCATGGCATTAATCATGTTCAAATAATAGGACAGCTGACTGCGATAGGTCATAAAGCGTTTCACTTTATAAACCATACGGCTGTCAATCTGCGTTCTGTTAAACGTATCATATTCGCTTCGCCTTAAAATGATGCTAATGTTATTTTGAAATGCTTCATTGAGCAAAACACGTGATGACAAAGAACTCGCTTTTCGGTTGTTTCGCATCGACTGTGCCCGTTGATGTTTTTTCTTATCTTCCACCGTCACGGTAACTTCTATCTCATCGTTATTCGTTCTTCGCCACTTTCCCGTGATTTTATATTTTCTATTCGCATGATCGTTTGATTCGCTGATCACTTTTGTCACAGTCAAGTAAGGTGTATCACCATCAAAGTCATATGTGATTTCAGGCGGCTGATATCGCATAACGCGATCTTCTATTCTATTGGGTGTAATGCCGACAACTTCTTGAAATTGGATCATACCTGAATCAGCAGTATCAATTGCCAATAGTTTCATTGCATCAATGCGCAGTGTATCAACACCACCCTGTTTCTCATAGAGCACTTTTATTTCTTTAATCATTTCATGATCAAAGTTTGAAATGACAATTCTAACAATACTGTTTTTATTTTGCTTTCCGCCATTTTTCTTATCACTGCCGTTATTTTGCTTCGCTGCACTATCTTGCATCATCTCATGACACCACCTTTTGAGTATAGTCTCCATCCATGCGACTCATTGACCGTTCTTATTAACTATATTATACATTTATGGCTTCTTGCTTACAATTTTCTTTTCTGTGTATTCGCATACTTTTAGATGTATCACGACTGCTCACGCCACCTCTTCAAATTTTACATTTTAAAAACATTTTCCCATTTCACTTGACGAAATTTAAGCCTATATCGTAAACTGAAACTGTAACAAAATACACGATGGACTGCAAGAGGTGTCTACAATGGTTAGAATCCATGAAAATTCACCAGCTGCTGGCTGTCCTGCTATGAGCTTCGTTTAAGAAAATAAACGAATATCGGTGAGCTTGATCCGGAGCTTATAGCAGTGAGTAGCCGAGCTGAATAACAATCAAAGTTTATAAATGTGCGTTTATTCAGCTGGCGATGAAAGCTAAATTTTATCGTCTTTTTGGTGTATCCAAAATTCGGCCTCTCCTGCTTCAGTCATAGTGTTATTTTGATACGCGCAATGCGTCTGTTTTGCATTGCCTAAATCATGATTAGACGTTGGGCTCCGTGACGATTTGTCACGGCGTTTTTGTTTTTTGTCATTTTTTCGATGTGTCGTCATTTGCAATTTTCTTGGCATAAAACATCTTTTCCCCTTCACCATTCTGATCATTTTATAAAACGAATCATCCTATACGAACTGCCTCAATGTGCTGTTTGAGCGCTGTTCTGCGAATATAACCATGACTTTACAGCTCCGTTTCACGCGATTTTTATCAGGAGAGCTTATGTCCTGCTCACAATCTACTGAACAAACGGAGGAAAAAATGAGTTTACTACAATTTCACAATATTACAAAAGAATATACCAACCGCACCATATTAGACGGTATCCATTTAAGCATCGAGCGACGTGAACGCGTCGCACTAATCGGCGATAACGGCGCCGGCAAATCAACGCTGCTGAAAATCGCCATGGGGCGGGAGACGCCTGATTCCGGACGTATCATCCTCGCAAGAGGCATCAAAGTCGGCTATCTTTCACAGAACAGCGATGAATTAATCGGCGGCGAACGCAATGCGCTCTACATTGAAAAACATCACCAGCTTGAAATGCAGTTGAAAGAACTTGAAAAAAAGATGGCCGATCCCAGCATTTTAGACGACACAGATGCCTATGATCGACTTATGCGCCAATATGAGCGCGTCCGCCATGCATACGAAGCCATGGATGGCTATACCCTTGAAAGCCTTATTAAAAAAACACTGCTGGGACTGGGGATGAATCCAGAATCGCTTCATATTCCACTGGAACAGTTAAGCGGCGGCGAACGCATCCGCGTGGCACTCGCTCGGATTCTTATCGAATCCCCAGACCTGCTCATTCTTGATGAACCGACCAATCACCTCGACTTGCCGAGTATCGAATGGTTGGAGGATTACCTGATACGTTTTGCCGGCGGCGTACTCATCGTTTCACATGATCGCTACTTTCTCGATCGCGTCACAACGCGTACGGCTGAACTGCAAAACGGCACCTTAAATATCAAGCGCTGCAATTACAGCACATTTATTGAACAGCGCACTCAAATGCAGGCCTTTTATCTAAAAGAACAAAAGAACATGAACATCCGCATTCGCGATAAAAAAGAACAAATACAAAACCTGATTAGCAACGGCAAAATCAAGCAGGCCAAAAGCCGTATGATCGAACTCGATAAAATGCAGTCTGCCCTCTCATCGCACCAAAAGATCAAGCAGCGTGAGAACTTAAGCATTCGCAACGGGCCGCAAATTCATATCCAATCACATGGACACATCAGCAAGGAAGTCGCATGGGGCAAGAAAGTCACCAAGTCTTTTGGCACCCGAACACTTTTTCAAGACATCGATTTTCATATTGCAGGTGGTGAACGCGCGGCAATTATCGGGCCCAATGGCTGCGGCAAGACGACACTCTTAAAAATGCTCATGCGAGAAGATGACGATTATCAGGGAGAATTGGTGCTTGGGAACTGGATCACCTATGCTTATTTAGGCCAGTCTGTGACTTTCGAAGATGAAGACCGCACCGTAATCGATGAAATCATCCAATCAAGTGGTTCTGAGAAAAAAGATGCGCTTAAATACATTGCAAGGTTTGAATTCTACGGCGAAATGGTGAACAGTACGCTTAGGGCGTTAAGCGGCGGCGAACGCGTCCGCGTTTACCTCGCCGAGCTGATGCTGCAAAACCCGCATTGTCTTATTCTGGACGAACCGACGAACCATCTCGATTTGCATTCCAGAGAGGCGATTGAAAATGCCGTCCTTGCATTTAAAGGCACCGTCATTGCCGTATCGCATGATCGACACTACCTCAATCGTTGTGTGAATAAGCTCTTAGCCTTTTCAGTTGATGGCTTTGAAACATTTCAGGGCAATTATGACGCCTATAGAGCCTACAAGAAAAATGGAACGGATGCTTCTGAATTGTCTGATCTGGAAGCTCATGTACATTCAGCCGCTAAATCTAATAACGAAAATGTCAATACGCAGAAGATGGCCAATCGCGAAAAGTTATTTGTAAAAAATGATGAGCAGAAAGAAACCATAGATAGAGAAACACTTGAAAACAGCATTATAACACTTGAAAAGGAACTTGAAATGCTTTCTATAGAGCTGGCGATGAACGAAATGCCCATCTCTGAACGATCGGACGCCTATCAGTATTTAGCTGAGCGTCAGGCAGCACTCGAAGCGCTATACACAACTTATGATTCGATTATTGAATAGTCATTTTATAAAGCCGCCAATGCCACATTTCATGGTATTGACGGCTTTTTCATTAGGGTTTTTCATTAAGGATTTTTGATTTAGACATTTTTAAAATAAGGCATTTTTTTCATACACGTATCCAATTTAACTTTTCAAGAGTCGCGGTGATAACGCCTGTTGTTTAGCCTGTTTTACGGCAGCATAATATCAAATTCAAACATCATTTCATAGGTCGTATCCCTAACTGTATCAAATGTGGCATAAACCGTGTAATGGGCACTGTATGGCGCCAGCTTTAGCACGTTATCTTCTAATTCAGAGCTTAAAACGCTGTATGAAGAATCACGCTCCCAATCTTCCACAGCGATCTTATAATCGCCTGCAGGCGCATATGAAAAGGACAGTTTCACTTCTTTTACCGGAAATCCCGTGACGCCGCCAGGGGTATCATTATTAAAAAATGGATTGATATCCTGTGCGACATCACCACTTTTTTTGTAAATTATTGTACGAGCAGCATGCATGAGCTCGCCATCTGTATTTACCTGCTCATTGAAATACATCATCATTTCTGGTGGTACCGGTGCAGGATCAGGATCAACTGCATCAAAGTCCAAGAGCGATTCTAGGTAGGGCCAATCAATGGCATCCTCTACAAGAAAAAAGATATCTCTATAATCATCATCCGGCAAATCTACGATCAACAAGTCGTCACTAAGCGCCAGCCTCGTTCGATGATTCAAATCATCGCCATCGCGCTCCCCATAAATAAGGATAAGCTCTCGAAGATCGTAATCAACATAATTGCCCGCGTAAACGCGTTTAACATGAAGTGAAGCAATATATGTCGTCAGCGCTTCTTCCTGCCACGCATAAACGCCGACATACCCTTGCCTGTCCTCTCGCCATTCATTCGTATGAATTGAATCGATCACAGCAGTTTCCGGTATGCTTTCAAAAATAGCATGTTCGACAGTATCGGCACTGTCGGCAATTCCCACTGATCCAAGGCTCATGATAAGTAATGCCATCGCTAAACCGATTACAAGACTGCCCTCTATGCGCTTGCTTGGCGTCATGACGTTTTTTAGTCTGTATCGCAGCGTGCTGCCTGCTGCTGAAAGACGCGTGGTAAAACCTCGACTGCTGCCGGCACTGCTCAGCAGCAGCTCTGCATAAAGCCGTCTGGTTCTTTCATCAGCATTGACGAGCACCGCTTCATCACAACTGAGTTCAAGATCATCTGCCGCTTTTCGCTGTGCAATCCACGCAAGCGGGTTAAACCAGAAAATTGCCGTACATAAGTTGATAAAAAGCTTCATGCGTGAATCCGTTCGAATAATATGTCTCAGTTCATGCTGAAAGATCAACGTGATCGCATCATCAGTATAGTGATGATGTGGCAAAACCAATGCCATCGTACGGTCGAAGCATCCAATTGTCAGCGGTGTATTGATCTGCTCCGAAATGTAAATCGGGATTTCAGCTTTAATGCCATGCCGAGCGGATTCATGGCGCCATTTTTTTAATAATACCGCATCATCCGCCATTTGAGCATGCCGCAGCAATGCCGTTCGGTATGTAAAATGTGACAGGACAAACCAGAGAAGCGTTCCAACGAAACCAACTGCCCAGACCATTACAAAGCCTTTAAACCACTGTTGGGATACCGTGATCACAAAGCGTGGCGCTGCAACATAATCGGATACTTGAATCACTAAATAGAGCATAGTCGGCAGCATCCACAATGTCGAGCACGCTCTGGCGCTGATGAATTTTCGAAGCAAAGGCAGCAATAATAATAACATTATATAATAGATGCTGATATACATAAAAATTAAGATGCTTTCTGAAATAAAAGTCAGCGATAATGTGAATTTGCTTTGCAGCAGCATTATGCCAATTGTAAAAATCAAAACTGAAGGCAGCAATAAAGGCTCTACTAATTGCGTTTTCTCCCCCTTCTTGATGCTTCCCACTTCCAGCTTTTCTTCTTGTGTGATTCGAAGATTAAAAACGAGTGTTACGATTGCGCCGATTACAAAGCTAAACACCATTTGTTCCGTAATCATAATTTGCCTCTTTCCAAGAGATCACGAAGTGTTTCAATATCGTCTTCGCTTAAGCCGCTGTCACAAAGTGCATTTGCAAAAACATGCACGTCGCCGCCGCAAAGCTTCTCAAAAAAGCGCTTACTCTGCGACGCAAGATAGTCCTGCTTTGAAATAATCGGCGTATAAGCATTGCTCCTGCCCATTTTTTCAATACTTAAAAACTTGCGTTCTACAAGTCGTGACAGTAAGGTTAAAATCGTCGTCGTTGCCATTGGATGCGTCTGAGTCAAAATATATTCTAAATCGCCTCTTGTTACAGGCGGCGTACATTCCCAAACCGCTCGCATTACTTCCAGTTCAGCATCCGGTAGTCTTTTAATAAATAAGCCCATTTTGCTCTCCTCTACAAATGTAGTATATCTACATACTACATTTGTAGAATATATTTGTCAAGCATTTCTCTTTATAACTAAAACCGTCAAAGCAATCGATATGAATTCTTTAATACGCTCATTTAACCACTTCTCAATATCACGACTTGAACAAAGAAATCGCATTCAAAATAAACGTACATTATTCCGAACAAATACATAATCATTCGAATGATAATTAACATATTTCTAACATTCCGCTAAATAATTCCTAAAAATCAGCCGATATACTAGATATAGAAGCAAAATCTACTTGAAACAGTATATTTTGTAGCGTATAATTATTTTAAATTCATATGGAACAAAGGAGTGATAAGATGTCCAAGGTCTTAGAAATTCGAGGCGATTACAAAATTTTAGTCACAAACCGTGATTACATTGTTGTGAACACGCAGCTTGACTATGAAAACCATGCACACTTTAAATCTGTCCAGCCGATGTATAAACTCATCAGTTTGATTGAGAGCGGCATCCTACCGCACTCCCCGTATCTGCTGAAAGCCGCCAAAAGGCTCTTAGGCGATGATTTTGACACGCTAACACCTCAGCACAAAAAAGAAACTTATAAAAATCACCATCGGAAATCAAAGGCTCGCTATGCTTAAATACGTGTGACTTTGTTTTTTTATTTTTAAGCGTAAAAACAAATGATGTGATAATTTTTAAAACATAAACTGCCCAATGACACGATTGTATCATTGGGCAGTATCTTTTTTACATGATCTTTAAAATAAGGAAATTTCCTCAACGATCATTTATCGATGCCTATTCATGCAAACGATTAACACTAATTAATATTGTTAACTACTATTGATATCTGTTATTGCTATCCGTTATTGTTATCTGTTATTGTTATCTGTTATTGTTATCTGTTATTGCTAACTGCTATTGCTAACTGCTATTGCTAACTGCTATTGCTATCCGCTGTTGCGAATTATGAATGCTAACCCTTGCAGACACAATTTCTGCCATTAGATTTCGCTTGATAAAGTGCTTGATCGGCACGTTGAATTAATGGGCGCTTGCCATCATTAACGTCTTGAACCGTCGCGACGCCAAAACTGGCAGTAATCACTTCTTTTGTTACAAATTGATGTGTTTCAATCGTCTTGCGAAGCGTCTCTGCATAAGCTGCCACTCGCTCAATATCACCATTCCTGCAAATGATCATAAATTCTTCGCCGCCCCATCTTGCAGCAGTCATTTCACCTACCAAATTTGACCGTATCAGTTCTGCAAATGCTACCAGAACTTCGTCTCCAACTAAATGCCCAAACTGATCATTGACGTGTTTAAAGTGGTCAATATCAATAATCATGATGCTCAGCTCCGGCATATCACCATGAATTGCTAGCGCATCGTCCAGCATATCTTCAATGCCTCGGCGATTCATCAGCCCCGTCAATTCATCTGTCTGTGCTTCCTTTAAATAATTTTCCATTTGAATATGCTGTTCTCTGTTTTGTATTTCGGACTGGATGAGTTTTTTTGTTCTTTCATTTAGCGTTTGACTCATGAGGTAAAATTCAAAATTCAATACGTCAATTTCTTCGATGCCAGTGTTGTCAAAAGCCTGTACTGCCATTCTGCCATTGCCAAATTTCTGAATATTTTCTTTCAAACGGTTGAGCGGTGTTGAAACAGCATGCGCCAACGTTTGACTTTGATTTGAAATCATTTTTAAAATGATAAAGTTTAGGACAATCATAAAGATAAAGATTAAACCAAAAACCTTGTTAATGGTTCGTTCAATATCATGAACCGGTTTGAGAATTTCATCCTGATCTGAAAAAACAATTAGTCGCCAATTTGTGTTGCCGATGATATTGCTCGTTACATAGTAGGACTTCCCATTCAATGACATATTTGCAGTATCATGATTATTGGCAATCAGTTTTTGAATTTGTGATTTAAACGCATCATCACCATGCTGGTAAATCAGAAAATCATCTGATTTTGTAACGGTTTCCGTCACGACTTCATTATAGGCGTATTCTTTTAATTCCGTAATGGTTAACAGTGCTTCTGCTTCTTCATTCATGGCAATAATCAATCCGGCTTCATTGGTTAATACAACCGCTGAATTAACCGTCGTTTCAACGTTGATTAAATCCTTAATCAGGTTTTCAATTGTAATGTCAAGCCCAACGACGCCTTCTAAAAAATCGCCGTTATAAACGGGTGCAATACATGAAATCATCCAGCCTTGCCCTGCGGGGTCCAAGTACACATCCGTCCATACGATATCTCTGCTGGGATTATGCTGTGAATCCGCTAAATAATAGAAATTATAGATGTCAATATTCATATCAGGTCCAAGTAGTGCTGGTAAGTCGTCAACATATGGATAAATGCGCGTCATGCCATCCCAAGCATTAAAATATATCTGGTCAAGAATGGGATAGTCTTTTACTGCCAGTTTAAAATATGGATCCATATAAGTTGATTTTAAAGCTTTTTCAGATGCACCCTCATGCAGAGCACCCTCCCGAGCATAGTAAAGCGCACTGCCGGTTTCTTTGCTGCCACTGTAAAACGCACCGTTATCGTGTTCGATAAGCGGTAAATCACTTTCTTCAATTGGCAGTTGATCAAAGAGTATAAAAAAATCAACAAACTGCCGCTGAATCATCTGCGCAAGAACCGTAATATCGTTTGACTTTTCCGTTACGTAGTTGGCATTGCCGGCTGCATTTAATTTAAGATTGGATTCTATACGATTCCTCAGCTGCATGGATGTATGCGATTCAACAGAAATAATTAAAATGGCAAAACTCAAAAAAGTAATAATCTCCAAGACAATAACCAGCAGTAATGTCGAGCGAATAAACTGATTTTTAATTAACTCTTTAATTGTAATCGGTGCTGTCATCGGCTTTTTCATATCAATTACCTTCTTTGCTTATCCTATACCCACAAAGTGTCACTGCCATATCCTTTATTATATGAAAATTTACTTATATTACAACCCATAATGCCTAAAATAGTCCCTACTTTCCTTTTCATAAATCAATCAATCAGATTGACGCTAAATTTTCAACTCAAATTCAGAAAATTTGAAAATATTTAATATCCGCTTAAGCTGAAAATAAGAATTGTGCCTTAGTATAACATTAACGATTAATTAAAGGAGTCTTTCATGCATGCCAATAACATATTCAACAAAACAAGTGATGAGATGATTCATTTCTTAGATGTCGCCATGGATCGCAACCGATTTGAAGTAACCGTAAATCAAAAAAATGTTCATTTGACTTTTACAGAATTTAAACTGCTTGAATACCTCATTTGCCATGCTGACCGTGCTGTCAGCCGCGAAGAATTGCTAAAAGAGATATGGGCTATTCCCGAATCCATTGAGACACGTGCAACTGACGATATGGTCAAACGCTTGCGAAAAAAACTGAAAGCTGCGGGCACAGATGCAATGATCATAACCGTTCGAGGGTATGGTTTTATGATTGCTAAAAATCACCAGCCAAAAAATACTTCAAAAAAATTAATTGTACACAGCAGTGAATTACACGAAACAATTGACAGTATTTGCAGTCATGACAACAATAACCGTTATGAAACCGTCACACTTAAGATAAAGAAATTAAATGACCAATATATTATTGATGTCTTAACTTTATAATCTTAGTTTTATAACCTTAGCTTTATAACCTTAGTATTATAACCTTGACTTAATAACCTTAGCTTTATTTTTTTACGCAATAGTATGAACTCAATAATTTGAACGCAATTATTAAACTGGATAATTAAACGTTTAAACCTGTTGCTTTTAAAATTATTAATTGGTTCTATTAGGTTTTTATGATGATTCTTACCGAATTGTATTATTACCTTTAGCAGCCCCTTCATGACCATGTGTTGCGTTTTGTACGTTGAAAATCGTACATAATATCGTGGAAAGAATAAAATTTCAAAATTTGATAGTTCAATTTATTATTGCAATTTAGGATTCAATTTTCTCAAAAAAAGAAACCAAAAGGCGCAGCCTATCTGATATTAAAGATAGACAGCGCCTTTTTTATAAATGACAGATTGCAGCCAAAGGATACCGTACACGTATTATTCCCATTTAAAAAAGAGGATTGATACCGTGCTGCAAAAAACGGCAATCAAGCACATTATCAAAATCGAACTGAATACAGCTTCCATGGACAGTCCCAGCGATGCCGCTTTGATAAGTTTAATCCCCTGCGTCAGCGGCAGAACATTCGCGAGCTTTTGCAATGCGGCTGGCATAATCTCATAAGGCAGTGTGGCACCGGAGAGAATAAGCATTGGAAAATACAGCACACTGGCTGCAACCCCTGCTATTTTGCTATTTGGTGCAATACCGCCCACAAGAATACCAATGCTGAACATCGAAAGCATCACCATTAAATAAGCCCCTATAAAATGAAGCCAAGATCCCTTTAAAACAAAGCCAAAGCATAAGGCGCCAACTGCATAAACTGACAGCAGCGATACGAATGAATAAAGTGCGTAGACAAGGACTTGAACGAGGAGAATCATCGTGGGACTCACCGGTGTTACCTTGAATCGTTTCAGGATTTTTCGATGACGATAATCAGCAATAACAAGCGGCAAGCCCATAACACCGCCGGCACAGATTGCAATTGTTGATACAGCGCCAAAAGACTGTTCTAAAAAAGTGTAAGAAGCGCCTTCAAATGCCGCACGGTCACCATAGAGCATGCCGATAAATACAAGGACGACAATCGGCATACAAATTGCAAAAATAAACATATCCACACCTCGAAATGACAATTTTAGCTCAGCGCTTACGAGTGCTTTAAATGCTTTCATAACTTGCCCCCTCTGAAAACCACAAATAAGAATCTTCAAATTTGTCAAATGGACTTTCTACGATTGCCTGTTCGACGGTGCCGCAGAAAATACACTCACCTTTTTTCAAAATCATGATGCGATCGCAAAGCGCCTCTACTTCATCCATAAAATGTGAAGATAACAAGATTGTCATCCCTTTACCCTTTAGTTCCGAAAGGCTTTTCCATACATCGCGCCTTGCCTTGGGATCCAGTCCGGTCGTCAATTCATCGAAGAAAATAACTTCCGGTGCCGGAATAAGGGCAAGAACGATAAAGAGCCGTTGCTTTTGACCACCAGACAGTTCACGCACAGGACTCTTGATTTTATCAGTCAAATCAAATTGACTCAATAATAGGCGATAGTCTGAATGCGTCTTATAAAGTGATGCCGTCACTTCACACAGTTCTCCAACCCTAATTTGATCCTGATAATTTGCTTCTTGAAATTGCACGCCAACTTGTTCAAATACCTTTTTTCTTTCCGTGACCGGATTCATGCCTAAAATGGCAACTGAACCGCTGTGATATTTTTTTGTACCTAAAATGCACTCAATCACAGTGCTTTTACCAGCACCATTTGCGCCTAGCAATCCAAAAATTTCACCACGCCGTACCGAAAAACAAATGTCATTCACAGCGTTAACCCTGCCATATGCCTTGCATAAATGATTGACTTCAATGGTTGTTTCCATGGTTAGCCTCCTCTTCATCCGTGTCGCACGCTTTAATGGCTTATGCGCATATTCACCATTAAATAAATGTGCGTTTCTATGTCCTACTGCTTTAAAAGCATAACACCAGTGCAAAGTCTGGTGTTATATTGGAGGGTTAATGAATTTTTGGCTTTATTACTTTTGGATTAATTGTGGGGTTCATCAATTGTTGTATGAAGGTATTTTACGCCTCTGCTTTGCTTAACAATTCCATCAATGCAATCTGTTTCATCATCCACGCCGCATTCTCCTGCGCCTTCCCCAAGGAAGTCAACAACTTATCACATACTGATATAATAAATTCACTTTCTCTGGGAGTATCAATTATTTTGCGAAGATCGCCTTCTGAATTTGCCGAAAATCCATTTAACATTCTTAAAATTGATGCCAGCGAGTAATTGGCACATCGCAGTGAACGTATGATTTTTAGCCGATTTAGATCGTCTGCGTCATAAACGCGATAACCATTCTGCTTTCGCTTAATGGTTATCAACCCATTCATTTCCCAATTTCTCAGCGTGTCAATGGTTACATGCAAATAGGATGCTGCCTCCTTTCGCGTCATAAGCGACTCGTCCCCAGTTTCTGGTTCTTCAGCCAATATGCGTTCGACGATGGTAATTGCCTCCTCTGCATCCATTTGAGCCTGACGCAATTGATCAAGATATTGCGCCGTCAACGCTAAAGCCCTTTTAAAATCGCCAGAAGCAGATGTTTTTATAATTGTGATCACCTGTTTTCTCAGTCCATTTTGCAAAACTTCTATTTGTAAGGCAACCCTTGCAAATTTCACCTGTTCGAGATGTATATCGGTAAAGATTCGATAGCCGTTTTCCATTCTATCAGCCGCCGGTATAAATCCTAATTTTTCATAAAGCCGAACGGTATTGGGATGAATTTTCGTTAACTGTGCAATTTCAGATGTCTTATATGTTTTCATATGCGCCTCCGCCTTTTAGCTAATTGTACAGATGATACAAAGTCTGGTGTATTAGTGGAGGGTTTTATTTTAACGCAATCTTTCATGCGATACAATCTTATAAAACAAAAAACGCAGTAAATGTTATTTTATACAAAAAAAGAAGCACCGAAGCGCCTCTTCTTTATCCGTATCAAAATCAATATCAATAACAGTATCTATTAAATGCTATGTCGTCCATGACAAATGATCCTCCTTCACAACCTTAAAGATCTGTGACAATGCCTTGCAAAATTTCACCAAGGTCTGATGCGGAATAAACGGCATTGTCGTCCAAAGAGGCTTGAAGCTTTTCAAGCCATGTCTGAACAGAAAATGTCGTATCATCATCACTAGATCCATAGGCGTCCCTCATTGCACCAAACTGCGGCGGCATTGGCGGCGGGCCATTGTCTTTCATTTTTTCAAGGGCTGATTGAACCTCACTGAACAATGATGTCAAATCATCTTCAGATAGTGTTTCCAGTTCAGTGTCAGCAGTCATATTACCAATACCTTGAAACATTTCAGAAAATGAAGCTTGAAGATTAGAAAGCATTGCCAGTTTTTCATCTGACGTTAAGTCGTCGTCTGCTTCTGTAATGGCATCGGCGCTTTCTTTAAAAGCTTCCATTGCATCACTGCCTTGATTTTTGAAGCGCTGCATTTGACCAAAGCCACTATTCATCATTTCAAATTGAATAGATGAAAGTGATTTAATTTCATCATCAGACGATGTCAGATAGTCCACTAAGGTTGAACTGCCACTGCTTAGAATTGACTGATCCGTTGAAAAGTCAGAGAATGATGTATTGCTTTTGTAACGATTCGCCACTTGTTGTGCGTAATAAAGTTCGCTTGAATCTATTCGCATAGCGCTACTCCTTTCTTATTAGACTTTGATGGGCAATCTTTTTTTCCCACCTACATAAGCTATCGTAAACTTATGCTAAATCCTTCAACGCATCTTTTCGTTAATTTTGTTGCAAATTTGCGGCATATTGCTTTTTTGAAGATAAAATGTAAAAGAAGATAAAATGTAAAAGAAGATAAAATGTAAAAGAAGATAAAATGTAAAAGGGGCTGTCGGGAAATAGACAGCCTCTTTTAAATTTCCATAAATTACAAAAAGGAAATCTCCTACTTTATGTCGAATCTATAAGTAGGAGGATTTTTTATGCAAAAAAAGAAAAAAGATGGTCCGCCAACC